>JAIJLI010000329.1 GCA_022722495.1 Dialister sp.
CCATATACCAGTAAACGACCTGCTGTGGGTGGAATTTTCAAAAGCAAACGGCTGCATATAGCCCGTAACATGTTTACCCTTGTAAATGACAGTTGCCAAATATTGGAATGTAGGGTCTTCATCTATAAGGATGAAAGTGCGTTTCTTGCCATCCTGGAGAGCATTATCCACCTCAAGGGATTTAATGTCTACGATTTTGTATTTTACATCCTTACCATTTTGTGTTTCACTGAAATAGATGTATTTTTTCATGAAGTGGATGTCGTTCTGCAAATAGCCGTTGAGCACAGTACCGTCTTTAAGAGTCAGCACTGCCTTAGGCCATACGACTTTGGGTTTCTTGGCGTTTGCCGTTATCGCAAACGAGAAAGCCATGAGGAAGATGATGAAAAATAGTTTCTTCATAAGCGAATGATTTTATGGTTTTTAATGCGCCAAAGTTAACACTTTTTTCTCAACGAGCAAATGTTTGAGGTCGTTTTTTTAGAAGAATCAATCTCGTTATATAATGAAAAATCAAAGTGTGAAAATGCTTCCATACTGCGAAAGTACGGAAGCATTTGGGTTGGGGAAAAGACAAATTGTTTATTCTGGTTTCTGCACAAACATGATTTTGTCAAAAATATCACCTGCAGAAACGGCTACACGAACATAACGTCCATCCTGTGTTTCGTTTGGCGCAAATGTAACAGTGAGCGTATTTCCTTCCACCTTTGAAGATGTATAGGTGCCTTTAACTTCGGAATAAGGTTTGTCATCATACGAAGGAACGTTTTTAATGGTTTTATCACCCACCGACTCATTAACGTATTCAATCCAAAAATTCTTGTAATTCTTGCATTTGAAAGTATATGTACCGCCAGACTTTGGCACGCCAATAGCCTTGCCAAAACTTGGTGTCAGTGCTTCTTCATAATTGTTCTTTTCCCATTTCATGGCATCCCAATCACCATCGTCTTTGCTGCATGAAGCTAAAGACAAGATGCAAGTAAAAAGCAACATGGTTGCAAATAGTCTCTCTTTCATTTGTTATATATTTAATGGTTTTTATTATAAAACGCACAACCTCTTTGAATATTACATGAAAAATGCAACTTTTTCAGGATGAATATCCACTGCTCTCCTCCTTATTTTAATACGCTATTCAAAAACAAGTTTTTTGAACTTTTTATTTTCCATAAATACCTTTATATATGATGTAGAAACGGGTCCAACTACGGAATCGTTATTGCAACATTTTAAATTATTGTCGAAAGCATTAATAATCCAATTGTCAAGTTTTGCTTTTCGTTCAATTATTATGGTTGAATCATTCCAATAAACTATATGCACGCTATCTATTACAGGGTCATTATCGCTTGATAATTTGCATTTCAAGTAATATGAATTATAGTATTCGTCTGGAGGATATATATAGTATTCATCAACCAGTTTAATGCCTGTTGAAGAACAACTGACAAGAAGAGACAGCAATATGAAATAGAAATACTTAATCATATTCTTTTTTGCGATTTTAATCATTGTAGAACTGCCACAAAGATACAACTTTTTCAGAAGAAATACCCACTTGACTCCTTTTTATTTTTATATCCATGGTCTTCAAAGAGTTTGGTGGTGTCGGAGTTTTTCCATTCAGCGAATACGTTGCCCTTGGCTAAACGTATGCTGTTCACGATGTCGATGATGCTTGGTATCGGGTATTCACCGATGCGGAGGATAGAGAACTCAATGGCAGAGATGCGTTGGTAGAGGCGTATGTAGGAATGATTTAAGGAAGTCAAGGGCGGTGATGGCACAGACGAACTGGCGCAAGGTCAGCGTGGCTTGCTGTTTGCCGTGTTGGACGAGGTAAACGCTGCCGTTCAAACGGCAACGCACAAGGACGTTTGCCCATTGGCACATGCACAGCGTTTGGATTTCCGCCATAGGCTTGTCGGTGGCAAGTTAGCGGAAGAAAAAGAGGAGTTGTGGGTCGGATAAGTCCGCCCACGACTTGGGGAGGAATAAATCGAAAAATGCTTCCATACTGCGAAAGTACGGAAGCATTTGGGTTGTGGAAAAGACATCTACCTTTTATACGTTTGTTCCTTGTCAACATCTGCTATGCCATCAAAAACAATGGTGTTGTTGGTAAGTTTCTTAATCCTATTTACATATCTCTTTCCATAAACATCAACAAGAAACAACGTGTCATTTCTTGTGTAAAATGTAAATCGATATATAGTATCTGCTTGTGAATAAAGTACAGCAGTTCTATCCTTACAAAACTCAATTTCGGGATAATTTACCCGCTTTTCTCCTCCTTCTAAACTCCATTCTCCACACAATATATTGGCAGAAATTTCCAATTTGTGTTTTCTACTTGGTGAACAGGAGAAAATAAGAAAAATTGTTATCCAAATAAAGAGTTTAAGGAGTGAAGTAAAACATCTTGTTGCTTCCATGTTAATTCATAATTTGTTACACGAGAGAAGACTACTATCAATACCCAAAACGTTGTATTTGTTTCTTATTTCTGAGGTTTTTTATTCAATAAATAAATTACGCCATCGTGTCTTATCATCATACAAACTTTATATGAGTCATCAAAAATTATTATGTCATCAACTGATGGATACCATATATCACTAAAATATTTAACGATATCATTATAGTCAAAACGGTCTATTGCATAAAAATAATCCCAACATACATAAAGATGTGTGGGCAACTGCCTCTTGCAATTTTCGGATATTAAACAAGACAAATCAAAATTTTTATCTTCTGCGTTTGTGAAGTTTACCGGGATGCCCTTATCTTGAATAATGTCAAAGACTTGATTTCGCTCTTGTTTCTCCATATTATATGCCGAACAAAACGAGGCAAAAACCTTATCACATTCTGCTTTGGAGAGTGTGACAACATTCATGGTCTGACTGCTGTGCTCCTTTTTGAAAAAATCGAATTTGAATTGTTCCATATATTTTGTTTTGCTTTCGCAAAAATACAATTATTTTGCGAAAGCGCATCTGATTTTCAGAAGAAATACCCTCCACTCTCTTTTTTATTTTTATATCCATGGTCTTCAAAGAGTTTGGTG
>JAIJLI010000330.1 GCA_022722495.1 Dialister sp.
CTAAAAAAAGGCGGCGAAGCCGCCACGAGAGCCCTGAACCTTGAACCCTGAACCCTGAACCAAATGAAAGCAAAGTAAAAAGGGGCTGTGAAGAAATGAGGATTCATTTCTTCACAGCCCCTTTTTGGTTGAGTTCAGTCCAGATCAGTCCAGATGGAAACGGTAGCCGGAGCCCCAGACGGTCTCGATGCGTTCATAGGGATGACCGGCGGCATTTTTCAGCTTGTCACGCAGACGGTTGATATGGACGGTGACCGTTGCAGGTTCACCGATGGGATCGAAGCTCCAGATCTTTTCAAAGAGCTGCTCTTTGGAAAAGACTTCATTCGGATGCTGCACGAGGAAGAAGAGCAGGTCGAATTCTTTGCCGGTGAGCGGTACCTCCTTGCCCTTCAGGAAGACCTGACGGGCTTTCGGACGGATATTGAGGTCGCCGACATAGAGGCCCTGTTCTGCCTGCGGGTGGATGGTATCCGTCTGGGTGAGGCGTTTGTGGGTGGCGAGCTGCGCGCGCAGGTGCGCCATGAGCACGGTGCCGCGGAATGGTTTCACGATGTAGTCATCCGCGCCGAGACCGAGACCCCGGACGATGTCAGCGTCTTCGGTGCGGGCGGTGGCGAAAATGATGGGCGCATTCGTGCGTTCTCTCATTTTGCGGCACAGAGAGAATCCGTCTTCTCCCGGTAGCATGACGTCCAGGATGATGGCGTCGATCTCGACCTCATCCATGATTTTCAAGGCTTCTTTGCCATCGGAAGCGACATAGGGCTGATACCCGGAGCCTTCGAGAAAGTCACGCTCCATATCAGCGATTTTCGGTTCATCTTCTACAACCAGTACTTTGATCATTGTGTGTTACTCCCTTCTGCCAGCGGGATCTCAAAAATTAATTGCAAGCCATTGTTGTTGACCGCCGAGTAGCGGCCTTTGTGTGCGGTGATGATCTCAGCCACGATGGCAAGTCCCAGACCGCTGCCGTTGCTGGTCTTGCTGCGGGCTTCGTCCGTGCGGTAGAAGGCTTCGAAAATGTGAGGCAGCTTCTCCTTCGGGACGCCCGGTCCATCATCGGTATACATGAATTCGGCGTATTTCCCCTTGACATGGAGGGATATACGTACTTCGGAAATATCCTTATCTCTATATTTTATCGTATTTGTTAGTAAATTGAAAATAATTCTTTGAAATTCTTTTTCATCCACCATTGCGATGAGCGAGTCATCCATGTCATAGGTCACATGCACCTTTCGGGAGTCGAGGTAATCCTGGTCTTCTGCGATGAAGCTGCGGATGACCTGGCTGAAAGGGAGAGGCTGCGGATGACAGATGATGCGGCTCGTAGAGAGCTTGTTGTAAAGCGAGAGCTCTTCGATGAGGCGCGAGAGGTCATCTGCGCAGGAGGCGATCGAGTTCAGGTACTGCATCTGCTTTTCCTTTGTCCGCCCGAGTCCGAGCTGCAGAGCTTCGGTGTAGCCCATGATGGCTGTGAGCGGGGTCCGAAGGTCATGTGCGATACCGGAGAAAAGGATCTTGCGGCTCGTATTCGCATGCGCGCGCTCGGCGATACTGCTTCTAAGATTGGTCTGCATCGTGCGGAAGGTGTCGCACATCTGCCCGAGCTCGTCATCGCTGTAGTGATCGACGATGACATTGAAATTGCCATGCTGGATCGCTCGTGCAGCCATCGACAGCTGCTGGAGCGGGATCAGCATCTTGTTTCTGGTAATGTTGTAGAAATGGTAATTCATCCGGGCGGAGAGCGCGATGATGAGGAGCGTGATCACAGCAAAGGCACCGTAGACTTCGACCGAGTGATGCGGGTCATTCGCGGCAAAGTAGGTCGCAGAGAAAAGCAGCAGCACCAGTGCGGAGAAGACAGGGACGCAGATGAAGAGAAGGATCTGTGTCATCATCTGCTGCGTCAGCCCGTTCTTCGTCTTCTCGAAAAGAAGGGCGTCTTTGATGGTCTTTTCCATACAAGCCTCGATGAGGAAGGGGAGACTGCGGGGGCAATCTTGGCTACGAATGAAAGCCTCGCTTGAATTAGAAATGAGAAATGAGAAATGGTGGTGCGGCGCATAATAATATGGAAGCACCGCGGAGTATAAATAGGGCGATGCCCGCTTTAGACGTTAGACTTTAGACATCAGACATCAGACATCTGACGTCTATTTCCGAGTCTCCCAGTCTTTTAGTCTAATCCCTGATACCTAATCCCTGATACCTAATCCCTAGTCCCTAGTCACTCATCCTCAAATACGAGCTCTACGGGACAGTGGTCACTGCCGTGGATCTCCGGGTGGATAGAGGCGCTTTGGATGGCCGGACGGAGGGCATCGGAGACGATGAAATAGTCGATCCTCCATCCAATGTTCCGCTCGCGGGATTTTGCAAAGTAGCTCCACCACGAGTAGGCTCCCTTTTCATCCGGATGAAGGAAACGGAAGGAATCGGTGAAGCCTTTCTCCAGAAGGGCGTTCATTTTTCCGCGCTCTTCATCTGTGAAGCCCGCATTCTTATGGTTCGAAGAGGGATTGGCAAGGTCGATGTCTTCATGGGCGACATTGAGGTCGCCGCAGAGGATGACCGGCTTTTCCTTTGAGAGTCTTGTCATATAGTCTGCCATCGCATCCTCCCATGTCATGCGGTAGGAAAGACGCGTGAGACCGCGCTGGCTGTTCGGCGTGTAGCAAACGATGAGATAGTGACTGCCGAAGTCGGCGGTGATGATACGCCCTTCCTGATCATGCTCCTCGATGCCAAGGCCAAAGGTGACGGAAAGCGGTTCCCGCTTCGTGAAGAGTGCAGTACCACTGTAGCCCTTCTTCACGGCACTGTTCCAGTACTGGTGGTAGCCGGGAAGCACCATCTCGATCTGGTGCGGCTGCAGCTTCGTCTCCTGCAGGCACACGCAGTCTGCCGAGAGTGCGTGGAAGGCGTCCATGAAACCTTTCTTCATGCAGGCTCTGAGACCATTGACGTTCCAGGAAATATATTTCAGTGTCCCCATGGGTGTTCTCCTTATTCGGGAATGATTCCAATATCATGATAAAATAACTATAATATAAATCAATTATACAC
>JAIJLI010000331.1 GCA_022722495.1 Dialister sp.
GAGCAAACCGCCGACAGGATTTCTGCTTCCAGAGAAGGTATCGTATGGGTCGCCGTTCTCATTGTAGATAGGCCAGAACCACTGGTCCATCCATCCCTGTCCCAGGTCTTGTGAAGGAGTCTGACGATGACGCTTCTCGTAGGCGATATTTGTAGAAAACTTCAAGTCTTCTGTTGCCTTGTAGTCGGAGTTGAGTCGGGCACTCCACTTGCGTTGACCGTCGTAAGCTGGTTTCAGCTGTGATTGTGCGCTCTCATATCCCAGGGAGAGGTTGTAGCCGAATCGCTGATCTGCACCCGAGATGTTGACATTGTGCTTCTGCGAATTAGCTTGTCCGTAGAGGGCATCCATCATATTCTGGTTGGTATCCCAGCGCTCTATCTTGTTATCATTGCGCAGAGTCAGTATCTTTCCTGCACGGAGCGCATTGAAGAGTTTTTCACCCTTATAGACGGTAGGGTTGCCAGTTTCTGGGTCGATATCGGTCTCGTCGAGTGTTGGACCACCGAAGCTGTTGAATATCCACCAGTTGATGTTCTTGTGGATAGTCTCTGGATCTGTAGCGCCGGAATTAACCTTGGCATCGTTATACTGAGCCTCGTAGAACATATCCAGCCATTCGCTAGTGTTGGTCAATGGCGACTGGATACCATCGATGGTACAGCTGAAGGAACCATGATAGGAAATCTGTGCCTTGCCCTCCTTGCCACGCTTGGTGGTAACAAGGATAACGCCGCTGGCAGCACGTGAACCGTAGATGGCTGCAGAAGCATCCTTCAATACGGAGATGTTCTCAATATCGTTGCCGTTCATAGAGTTCAACTCGTCGATGGAACCCGTAACACCATCAATGATGATGAGTGGAGAGGAGTTGCCGTTGATGGAAATATCACCACGAATCTTGAAGGCTGCACCCTCGGCACCCGGACGGGTAGAGGTACGGGTAACAGTCAAACCGGGAATCTCACCCTGAAGGGCTACGGCTGTAGAAGAAACGGAGCGGTCCTTGAATACTTCCTCACCCTTGATCTGGGTGATGGCAGAGGTAAGGGAGGCCTTCTTCTGCTGACCGTAACCTACTACCACAACATCCTGTAAGGCATTGTTATCCTCAGAGAGTGTAATCTTGAGATTGCCACCCTTAGGATTCTTGAGGGTCTGAGTCTTGTAGCCAATATATGAAATCTCTACATTTCCATTGGCGTTAGTGAGTGTAAACTTGCCATCGATATCGGTGACGGTACCATTCTTGCTACCTTTCACTCTTACCGATGCGCCGATGACAGGCTCACCGTTTTGGTCAACTACAATACCCTGTATGGTATTGCCCTTTTGCTGTTGGATGCTCATGCTGAGTGTCTCCGCTGCAGAAACCTGAAGCGATGGGCTTGCTGCCAAGCACAACATCGGCAAAACTAATAGCTGTTTCTTCATCTTTCTTGTAGGTTTTGATGTTTAAAATTTCGTTTTATTTTGCCTTTGGTACGTATGTGTTGCAGAATATACTTACGTAAAAAGCAAAAAAATGTGTCTTTTTCTAAAAAACTTTTGGTGTAGTTTGTGAAAACCATTATCTTTGCAGCGTTCTATTCAGCAAAAGGGTGTATATTCTTTTGCCATCTTAAAGATAAAAACAATAATAACGACAAGATGAAAGCATTGCGTCTATACATTATATTCATAGTATTTTTCGTTAGCCATCTCCTGGCTAGCGCCCAGTCTTCTTTTCGCCTCATCAATACGAGCCAAGGCTTGCCGGATGATGAGGTGAAGGCACTTTTCTGGACTTCTGACGGAAGGTTGGGCGTGCGAACATCCTCCAGTCTTTCCTTTTTCGATGGCTGCACCTTCCATTCGGTTCCTCCGATGGGCGATGAGGGGTATGCTGCTGATTATGTATCGGCGTTATCCACGGCGTATGTGGATGCCCGACAGCGGGTATGGATCAAGGAACTGGGAAAGATTCTCGTGTTTGATTTGACGAAGGATGCTTACGTGCGGGATGTCAAGGGCTTGCTGGCTTCGATGGGCATTAAGGAAAAGGTGCGTGATGTCTTCATCGATTCGGTGAAAGACCTATGGTTTGTCACCGCATCGGGAAAGATGCTGATGGTGAAGGCTTCTAAATTGGGAGAAGCTGAAAATCAATGCCGACAGATAAAGATAAGAACCGGAGGATTGCGTGATGTTTGTAACTTCAATGGAAACCATTGGTTTCTTTATTCAGATGGCTGGGTGATGCAGATGAATGCTGCCATGACCAAGACGATTTCTTCCGAGAGAGTTTGGCAGGGAGATGTGCCTGCCCGCGACTTCATGCAGTTTGCCCAGAACAAGCATCAGCTTTGGCTGATGTGGAACCACGGTGTGGCTAGCTATCAGCCTTCAGCATCTGCCAGCCATCATTGGCAGCATCGGTATGAGAATGAGGCGGCAGCGTTGGTTGCGCTCAGCATCGCAGAAGATGGTACGGCGTATGCCAGCATCCGCCAGGCGGGTCTCCTATCTATCTCTCCCAACGGCAAGGTCTCTCTTCTTCCTGAGATTCATACCATGGATGGTGAGACTTTGATGGATGACATTCAGGGTATCGCCTGCAGTCAAGGCAACCTGATGCTGGGCTTATTGGGCAAGGGACTCTGTCTCTATCATCCCAACATGCAGCAGTTTGTTTATTCCCCTTTTTCAGCCATGGGTCTGAAAATGAACGGATATCGCATCAACGATTTGCCGAATGGCTTGCCGTTGCTAACTTCTGATAAGGGCTTGTTTGCCTTGAATGCTCTGAGTCTTCAGGCTTCTCCTATCTCTTTGGGTGGCTCCGATTATATCCGGAGCATGATGGATAGCAAGGGCAGACTTTGGACGGGAACTTTCCGCCAGGGCTTGTTCTTGCGAGAAAAGGGTATTATCCACCATATCATGCAGGGCGGTATTCCAACCAAGGATATCAACTATGATATTGTGCGTGGATTCCTGGAAGATCATGCGCATCGCATCTGGGTAAATTACCATGGTGGTATCGGATGCTTTGATGAGCAGAACAGGCGAATCGTGCCTTTAGGAAATAAGGC
>JAIJLI010000332.1 GCA_022722495.1 Dialister sp.
GCTTTCATGCCGCTGCAGCGAATTGTGCCTCTTCGAGGCACTCTATCCTGCGCCTTTGGCGCGGCCCTTCTCCAAGGGCCTACGCACGGGGATTATCTCACATAGGCTTTCATGCCGCTGCGACGAATTGTGCCTCTTCGAGGCACTCTATCCTGCGCCTTTGGCGCGGCCCTTCTCCAAGGGCCTACTCGCGGGAGGAATATTCTAGTCCCTAGTCACTCTTTCTTCATCAGTTTCAGCGACGGTGTAAAGTAGCCGACGAGTTTCCCCTGTCGCCAGCGGAGGTCGTAATCGATGACAGCGATACCGGCGAGGTCAAATTTCACTGCCGCACTACAGGAGGAGAGCATGTAGGACTGCAGGAAGGGATGGTGGGATACGAGCGCAATGGGACTGCCGTCGGAGATCAGATGATTCAGCACCATCTGCCAGTTCGAGGAGAGAAGCTCTTCGGCGGTATGGATCTCCTCGGCAAAGCACTCTTCGGCGAGGATCCCCGCCGTCTGGCGCGTGCGCTGGTAAGGGCTGGTAAAGATGCGGATGGGATTGTCCTTCAGAAATTTGCTAAGGATGCGCGCGCTTTTCCGTGCCTGACGCATGCCCTTCGGCGTCAGGGAACGACTTTTATTGGCGATATCTTCTGTCTCCGGCTCCGCTTCGCCGTGACGCATAAGGATGATGTACATAGATGGCCTCCTTGGTAATAATCATAAATGAGACTCGAAGACGAGAAAACGGTAGACCGAGCACCCGCCAAGTCCGAAAGCATGAGTCTGAAGTCTAAAGTCTGATGTCTCCTAGTCTCTCAGTCTCACTGCGTTTTCTCTTCTTTATTGATTCTCGTACTATACTGATCTCTTTCTTTAGCACTTTTCGCATAGGTCACATTGATATTTTTCCCGACCGTTGTGAAGGTCTGCTCGACGGGCGAACCATTGGCGAGGACCTTCGCAATGACTGCGCGGCCATCTTTGATATGGATCAGTGCCGAGAGTTCATTTTTCATATGAGTCTCCGTGGTCTTCTTTTGCTCATTCTTCACCTGTACACGTTCGGAAAGCTCGACGATCGAGAGCTTGGCGAGCTGCTCCGGCGACATGTACATCCTGTCGGCAGGGAAATGGAAATGCACGGTGCCGTCGATGTACGACAGTACGCGAGTGATGAGGTAGTCCCCACCGGGACGGGTATCCTGCGCCCCGGTGATCTCCATCATGCCATCGGCATTTCTGGTGAGCGTGAGGTAGATCTCCGCTCCCTTCTCCGGTGCTTTCTCCCCGTGCCACGGAGCTTCGGTGAGAGGCACTGTCACGGGAAGATAATTTCTTTCATAGAAATCCCCCTTAAAATCGATCGCCGCAGGGACCTGATACTCTGCCCCATCGATCATCGTACTGCGATATTCGCCGCGGATCCAGACAAGGCTCGTAAGCTCTACAACTGCCGCCGCCGCAAGGAGAATGAGAGACAGCTTCTTATTCAGCATGGTCGTCCTCCTTTTCTTCCTCTGCGGGAACCACTTTTCGTTTCCTCTTCGCAGGCAGGTACAGCAGGAAACAGACTGCGCCGGAGAGCAATCCGACCATCAGGAAAAAAAGCCCGCGCTCAGAGAGCGACAGTGCGGAATCCATCACACGGATCACGCCGTCCGCCGCCAGAAGCGCGACACCGCCCCAGCGCTGCATCGGACGATCCATCTGCACGCCGCGGACAATGACGGCGACCGAAAGGATCGCGCAGAAAATAGAGACCACCGTCGCAGAGAGCGCCCCGGAGGATCCAAAGATCGCGATCATCGCCGAGACCGCCATGATGAAAGGCGTAAGCCCCGCAAGGATCGAGAGCCACTCCTTCTTGACCGCCATACGCGCGATAAGCACCGCATCCGCAGCAAGGAAGAGCAGGAAAAGAATCCACAGTGCGTAGCTCCCCGACACATCTGCCCAGACTGCCCCATACGAACCTTCGACCAGCACCGCAAAGACCGCGATCCCACCGAAGAAGCGGAGCGCTGCCGCGCCTACGCCATATGAACGGAAAGCTCCTCCCGCCATCCATGTGAGCGACGCTGCGAGAGAGAAGAAAAGCGTCTGCCACAGCATATTTCCCGCCGACCAGAAGATCAAAAGGAGAATGCCGACCGCCCAGACCCAAGAGAAGCACACGACAGCGCGGTCACGACGCTCCCGCAGCAGATGTGCCAGCATCACGAGCGCAGTCAGCATGTAGATCCATGAAAGGAACTCCGGCCAGCCGCGCACCGGTGCCGTATAGAAGACCCCTACGGACACGATCATATACAAGATGCCGGACGCCGCCGAGCTTGTCACGAGCGTCAGCACCAAAAGCAGCAAACCGCAAAGCGAAAGACCCACGTAGAGATCATCCGTCAGCTTGAAAGAATCCGCCACCATCCAGAAAGCAGCGAGAATGCTCACACCGTGGAAGGCAGCAGCCGACTCGCGCAGGACGACAGGCATACGGTGATGCCACGTCTTCGCCGGCTCCAGACGCTCCTCTTCCATGAGCGCTCCCCAGAGCTGCGCCCTTTTGCCGATGCGCTGCGCCCTTTCCAGACTTCCTGCCGAGTCTGACACCTCATCGAGCACCCCCGATGCGCCAAAGGGCATCGCTGTCCCTTTCACTGCGACCGGATCATCCGGGATCCTCCGATCCAGCAGCACCACGGTGGCCACGAAGAGAAGCGAGACAAGCAAAGGAACGAGTGCCAGCAGAAACCGCTCATCCTGCGTGAGCCCATTCCACAGCCCTGCTCCCAGAAATCCCAGTCCGCCCAAAAGGCAGACCAGCGCCATCACAAAGAAAGCCTCCTTGTACGGCCCCGGTTTCCCCTTCCGGTACCGGGCCAGCAGCACCTTCCCCTCTTCTTCACTGATGAGTTTCTCTTTCACCCATGCGGGCACCTCGCGCTTCAGCCAGTGCCTGTTTGTCATACTATCACTCCTACGATCGGACTTTTTATCATAAAATCAAAATGCCTCGCCAGAAAAAGCAGTGGCATTCACTGCTTTTATTGTATACAACAATGGATGAAAAAGCTAGAGA
>JAIJLI010000333.1 GCA_022722495.1 Dialister sp.
ATCGGCTTTAACTTCGTTGAAGTACAATAGTTCCATGGGGAAAAAGGCTCATTATATTAAAACAAAATGAGAATCATTATGAGAATATTCTTTTTGATGTGCATTTTGGGGGCTTCTTTGACGATAGCAGCTCAGAATATCATTTATGGTAATAAAAATGAGCAGAGAGCTATAAATATGGCATTTGATATTCTGCAAGTTTATTACCATTCAAAAGAACTGTGTGTTTCAGATTCGATTTATGATCTTGATTGGGATATTTTTTCAGATATGGTTGATACTCAGACCAAACAAATTCTCTGGTCTTATCGAATAGAGAAAAAATTTATTTGGAACGCTCCAACATATTCTGAAGCTTTATTATCTATATTCGGTCCTGAAACTTGTGATTCTTGTATGTATATAGCAAATTTTTCGGAGCCATATAAAGGAATGATAAGATGCGACATCCTACCAAAAGATAAAATGGTTGGCATTTATGGATCGCCTGTTATTTCGGCTTTTCTATTTAAATACAATAATAGAGGAGAAATTTATCAGAGCTATAAAGCTGAAGTCAATATAGACTAATTAAAATTCTTTCAAAAAGGGATTGTGTGAAATGGCACAGTCCCTTTTTATAAGATATTATACAAAGGTCTTTGTATGCCCAATTGTATGATTGCAACCCTCTCCATCTTCATCGCATTCCCATAAAGGTCTTTATTCCATAAAAGTTGTTATAAATGCTGCGAAAATTCTTGATTGTGACATTCCAACCGTAACTTTGCCAGTTCAAACAAATTAAATCATATCAAAATGTAGTAGAATTATAAAAAATCAGCAACAAAATGGAACACAAGAAACAGACCGGGCATGTCTGCCGATGGATGGTTTTTGGCATAACGATTGTCACCATCGTCGTAGGATGTACCAGTGTAATCGGCCTATTTGAATGGTGCGACAGAAGCTGGATGGAGAACAGAAATTCAGAGACGCTCCTTTGGCGGAAAAGTATATATGACTTGAATATGCGTGTCGCCAAGTTGTCCCCCGCTTGGGGAGACAATGGAAAAGCATTGATAGACATATCATTGTGCGTTTTTTGATTAATACAGCAATTCCATACAATAATTTCAAATGTCTATCGTTCTTTAGATAAAACATAAAATAAAGACGTATGAATGTATCAACAAAACAAGGCTATAAACCGCCTTAAAATTCGGCAGGGCTTATCAGAGGAAATTTCCCTTGTATCTTTGAAAGTTTTTCCATATAAAATCCAAGCACTACGGGTTAGAGATGATTTATCCAGACGAAGAGAAGATTACTTACTCTTACAATCTCGGTGGTCAGCTTGAGAAGGTGCATGGCTATAAATCTTACGGCTACGACTATGTGAGCAAGATTGGCTACGACAAGTTTGAGCAGCGCACATATTTGAAGTATTGCGATGGTCCTTCTATTTTAGCAGACAAAAATATTCCAATTTCGCTATATTGGTATAAAAAGTAAAATAATTCGTACGATGAAATTGCTTACATATTTCATCGTACGAACATGTTGTTATTAAAAATATAGAACAGATGAAAATAAAGTTTATATTATTATTATTTTTATTATTAGTAACATTTTCTGCAATTGCAAATTATAATTTGCCTAAGGAGAAACTCAAAAAAGTCAAGTTACAATTAAATAATAAAACTTTCGAACTCTGTGTACCTAAAGGATACATGTTGTCAATCAACTATACACCAGAAGAAATCGAATATTTGTTTAGATATCAAGATTCTTCATGTATCTATTTAAGTGGTTTCTTTTATTGTAAAAATGAACGAAATATAAGTCTTTTAGGGGATAGTATATATAATCTTCGTTTTCAAAACACGAAACTAATTAAAGAAATTAACGAGCTTCTTACAAAGAACAAAATTCCTATAAAACCAGATACTATTAAATTGAAGGGAATTCAAGAAAATCAATTAATGTGGAAGGATATTCTATTGAAAGATATAAGTGTAGGCTATTATAATGTGTCGAAAATAAATGTCGCCTTATTTGATAGGTCAATATCGTCATTGAAACAGAAAATGAAATAATTAAAAATTGAAACCTCCCTATGAAGAATATGAGGCATCCAGGCTTTTGGAATTTGTAAACTTTCAATAGAAGATTTAGTTGAAAACAATGATATTGAGCTTTTTACTCCGATAGAGTATATTGTAGGTCATATTTGCAAAAATATATCCTCAACTGATATAAATAGTGGCGAAAAGTCGCCCAAATAGAGCATTTCATCATATTAGAAATGTCTAAACGGAAGAGAGTGTAAAACAGTGTCAAGCTATAACAATTAATAGGTAAGTCCGTTCTCTTTTCCTCAAGCGCATCGAAAGCCTTTTGGATGGAAAGCAACAACTGCTCGATGTCCTTGTTGGTCTCCACGGCTTCCTTACTCTTGTTCTCCTTTGGCTGCTTTAGAGCTTTATGTTAATAAAACTACAATCATAGCAATAAAACTATTAATTTTACGTTCTTTTCAAAGAAAGGGGTTGTGCAATAGTAGCTTAAAGGCTAAAAGCACTACCTTTTAATGCTGTTAAATATGGTAATGTTCAAAGTCACAATTTGTGATCTCAAAAATAAAGATAGAAATATGGCAGATAATATAGAACATCAAGATAAAGGAGAACTGGACGCAAATTGCGACCGGTTCTACAGCCATCGCCTCAAAGCGTCATGTGCCACCAATGGCTACTTTTATAAGCTCTATGCACCATTACAGGCAAATTGTCCGCAAACTGCGGACGATTTCAAATTGCTTTTTCTTATTCCTTGGGACCACCATCGTCGTATCATAGATAAGTGCAAGGGCAATGGCGCAACAGATAACCAAAGACCCTTCAATGCCCACCTCCATGCCTATGTGGTATATAAGAAAATTTACGGAATGCAAGCCGCAGTGGTTCTCAACCTTATGCATAAGGGAAAGGACTTGCTGGCTTTTATGAAGTAAATATAAGTGAGTTTTTCCGCCTCACTATGTGTTAGCGAACTCATTTTGGGGCTAATTCTAATCTATAA
>JAIJLI010000334.1 GCA_022722495.1 Dialister sp.
TTCTTGCCGAAGAACTTTTCAGCCGGAACGCCGTTGATCGTCACGTCGACATTCTGAAGGTTTTTCGCATTGGAGACTTCGACATCAAAGTCGAAACGTGCGCCGCTCCAGAATTTTGCGGTATCTACTGGAAGAATGCGAATATCCGATGCCTGTGCCTGAAAGACGCCCCCCAGAATGGCACCGCCGGCCAGAAGACCGAGAACTGCTGCTTTCATGATATGTTTTCTCATTATTTTCTCCTTTAAAATCGCAAAGAGAAAGGATGCCTGCCATCGATGCTTTCCTCGCGCCACTGTCACCGCTTCTCTTGCTGTGTTTATAATCACTGTAAGGCATTACTGCAATAAATATGACAGGCTTCTGTATAGAGGAAGAAAAACTTTCATTAAAAAACGCGGTATTTCCATAGAAAAGTTGAAATACCGCCGAGGATCGTAAAGAAAATGTATGAGAGGGAGTGTGCCGCCTTCCCGCATCGTCATTTCGAGCGAAAGCGAGAAATCTTTTTCGTTCGCGGTCAAGAAACGCGGTGAGGAGAGGGATCACTGGAAGCACCGCACTCCCTGCAGTGCGGGATGCCGATACATGAAAGGACTGTCTCGCATTCCTTTTCATCCCGCGGCGGAAGCCAACCTCCGCCCCTTCGGGGCACCTCCTTCCGGGGGAAGGAGGGAGTGTGCCGCCTTCCCCCCCACGCCCTTTTTCCCCATTTAAATACCCGCACCGGATGGCGGCCGGTGCGGGCTGTATTTTTGGAGTCTTCGGAATGGTCTAGTCATAAGACCATAGGACTATGATCCTATGAGAATGCGGAACGGAACAAGCATATGTTCCTCAGAGATTCACCGTTGACAGCCGGTTTCATTCTGCCGGACCGCAGCCGGCAAGGAGAGATGGGAGAGCAGGATGGAAAATCATACAGGAACACATAAGGAAAGCACTGACCTCATGCGGAAAAGAAGAGCAAGCCTTGGTAAAAGGCGCACGGAAACGCAGATGCGCTATGACTTCTACGGCCCCCGACTCTGGTGCCTTGGGAGTCATGTCACGCTGCGAGGCCGCCCTCGTTCTTTCTTTCCTTTGCGTTCTTCCGCACCGGCTAGACAGATTTACCGGAGAGGACAGACGGAGCATCCCAAAGGCCTTCCCTGTGAAGCACGGGAAAACGCTCCTGGATCCTCCGTCTCACAGTCGAAAAATTTCGGAGACGAAGCTCATGAAAGAGAGTCTGCTCATTTCTCAGGCGATCGCTGCACCCATCCTGCCAATCTACTTTATCGGCGGCAAATGCCCCGGGCTCCTGATCCACACGCAGAGTTCTTTCGGACAGATTTTCTCATCAAACGATCTGACATGTCTACTTGGTTCTATTATACACCATTTTTCACTTGAAAAAGTGAACAGTTTGACCTGCATGACAAAAGCCCCGCCGCCGCGGGGCTTTTCTGGCTATCAAAAATTTCTTGAGATGCTTATGAGAAACGAGGTTGCGTGCCGTCCCATTGACCGCAGACGAAAGAGGGGGAGGTTCTATGGGTTCAACGGGGGCGGTGCGGCGCATTTCGTCATCCTGAGCGGAGAAAAACGTCGTATGTTAACAAACGGCAAAAGATTTCTCGCTTTGCTCGAAATGACGATACGAGAGTCCCCTAGTCCCTCATCCCTAGTCCCTGCTTTCAAACTTTTTGGGCTATCCTTTTCCCGTATCGTCATCCCGAGCGCAGCCGAGGGATCTTTCTTGCACTGCGGTCAGTATCACATAGGCACTGGCAGGGAAACGGCGTCTTGGTGCCACGTATTTCTGCGTTCACACATGCATCGTTTATCGGTCTGCAAGGAAGATTTCTCGCTTCGCTCGAAATGACGATACGAGAGTCTCCTAGTCTCTAGTCACTCGTCCCCAGACACTACTCGTTTTGTTCCGCCAGTGCCTTCACGAGATGATATACCTCCGCAAAGGGCAGGTGTTCTTTTTCTGCGATAGCCTTCACCGATTCATACTCGGGGTAGAAGCGTCTCTCCCCGGGGAGGGCGACTTCCTTCACCTCCGCGATGCCGAAGGGCGTTTCCACCTGCTTCTGGCTGCGGCGAAGGATGGAGCGCATGACACTCGGAAATTCACGGATACCGATGGTCGTCGTTTCTTTGAAAATGATATCCTCAAGCGCTTCCATCCTGCTCTTCTTGCAGATCACGGTGAGCTCCCACGCGGGACGGTTCTTCTTCATGTAGACCGGGCTGTAATGGACATCGAGCGCGCCGGCCTGCATGAGGCGGTCGATGGTATAGCCGAGTGCTTCGCCGGTGCTGTCGTCGATGTCGGTCTCGAGCTTCACGATCTCATCCTTGCCCTCTTCCATGGCATTCCCTTCGATGAGGTATGCGCGGAGGATATTCGTGCGCTCGGTGTAGGCTCTCTTGCCCGCACCAAGGCCTGTACGCACGATGCGGAAGGCTTTCGGCAGCTGGTGCGTCGTGCAGATGGCAGCCGCAATGGCTGCGCCGGTCGGCGTGACGTATTCCCCCTTCGCCGCCATGATGGTGAGCGGCATATCGTAGGCTTCGATGATATTCATGGTCGCCGGGACTGGGACGGGCAGCACGCCGTGCTGGCAGCGAACGGTGCCTCTGCCCTCGGTGAGGCAGGGGATGATGACATCCGTGATCCCCAGGCTGTCAAAGGTGACCGCCGCGGCAATGATGTCTACGATGGAGTCGATGGCGCCGACTTCATGGAAATGCACTTCTTCCAGCGGCATATGATGAGCGAGAGACTCTGCTTCCGCTACGATGCGGAACATTTTGCCCGCCAGTGCTTTCGCCGAGTCTGTCATGTCTGTCGCGTCGATGATGCCCATGATCTCTGCCAGATGGCGTCCGTGGTGGTGGTGATGCCCATGATCATGGTGATGATGAGGCTCTTCGCCTCCGTGTCCGTGACAATGATGCGCCTCTTCCTCTTCATAGCAGTGGCAATGATGCGCTTCTTCTTCCTCATAGCAGTGGCAATGATGCGCTTCCTCGTCCTCATGGCAGTGGCAGTGATGCGCTTCCT
>JAIJLI010000335.1 GCA_022722495.1 Dialister sp.
TGTTAGGGGAGCAGCGTATTCTCATACATAAAAAATTTCTCGGTGCTTCCATTTTCTGATGCGCCGCACCATCCCCTTCAACCTGCTGAACCTATGGAACCTTTTGAACCCGCAACAGACAACTATACATTTGGAGGGATCATGAACAGCGAACTTATTCGAAATGATTTTCCTATTTTGAAAACCAAGGTCGGCGGTCATCAGATCGTCTACTTTGATAATGCTGCCACCACGCAGCGCCCGCTTCCCGTCGTCAATGCGGTGCTGGACTATACCACCCATGAAAATGGGAATCCGCACAGAGGCGCACACATCTTTGCGATTTCCGCCTCGGAAGCCTACGACACCTCGAAGGAGGTCGTCCGTGACTTCATCCACGCCAGAAGCGAAAAGGAGATCATCTACACCAGAAATACCAGCGAATCCTTGAACCTCGTAGCCCGTTCCTACGGGGAGACACATCTCAAGGCAGGCGACCATATCCTGATCACCATCGCAGAACATCACTCAAACCTTGTCACCTGGCAGCGCGTCGCCCAAAAGACAGGGGCGATACTGGACTATATCTACGTCGACAAGGAAACCGGCCATTTCCCGGAAGAAGAGCTGAAAAAGATCGATGATCCGAGAGTGAAGCTCTTCGCCTTCGCCGAAGTATCGAATGTCCTTGGCATCGACTTCGATCCGAAGCCACTCATCCAGAGAGCCCACGCGCATGGTGCGATCGTCGTCTTAGACGGTGCGCAGTCCACGCCGCATAAGCCTGTCGATGTACAGGACTTAGACTGCGACTTCTTTGCCTTCTCCGGACACAAAATGTGCTCCATGGGCGGCATCGGCGTCCTCTATGGCAAGGAAGAGCTCTTGAACGACATGGAGCCATTCCTGATGGGCGGCGACATGATCGAGGATGTCCATGAGCAGGAAACCACCTACGCTGAGCTTCCAGCCAAATTCGAAGCCGGCACACAGTATGTCGAAGGTGCTGTCAGCCTTGTCGCAGCCATCCGTTATATACAGGCCATCGGATTTGACGAGATCCGCGCACAGGAAAAACGCCTCGTCACCCGTTGCCTGGAAGGCATGAAGAAGCTCCCCTTCATTCACATCATCGGACCGACGGATCCGGAAGAAAAAGAAGGGCTCGTCGCTTTCGAAGTCGAAGGTGTCCATCCGCATGACGTCGCGCAGATCCTCTCTGCGGAAGGCATCTGTATCCGCACCGGACACCACTGCGCCCAGCCGCTCCACATCTACCTTGGCATCAATGCCTCCTGCCGTGCCAGCTTCTATTTCTACAACACGGAAGAAGAAGTGGACTACTTCCTCGAAAAGCTCAAGGATGTCCGGAAAGTCATGGGGTATGACGACTGATGGAACTCAAGCAGCTTTATACTGACCTCATCCTCGAATACAACAAGGATAAGAGCAACAAACGCAAGATCGAATGCCCGACCGTCCATGAGCACGGACATAACCCGAGCTGCGGCGATGACATCGATATCGAGGTCAAGATCAAGGACGGCGTCATCGAAGACCTCGCCTACACCGGCAGCGGCTGCGCCATCAGCCAGGCCTCGACCGCGATGATGGCTGAGCTCCTGCAGGGGAGAACCATCCCGGAAGCCCTTCGCCTCTGCCGCCTCTTCCTCGATATGATCCGCGGCAAAGTGACGGATGAAAGCGAGCTCGAAGAGCTCGAAGCCGCTATCACGCTGAAGGATATTTCCAAGATGCCCGTCCGCGTCAAGTGCGCAACCTTAGGCTGGCATACGCTCGAAATGGCGCTCGAAAAAATAGAAAAAGAACTCACAAAGTGAGAAAAGCCCCCGGCCGCATAGCGCGCGGGGGCTTTTTGTGCCGAAAAGGAGTGGAAAGGGAAAAGATTCCTCATCCTATCATCTAAACTCATTATTGTCCTAAATCCAACATAGAAATTTGACAATACGAGATTTATGATTCATAATAAAACACATAAAAACAATAATAATGCACTTCAGATAGTTTAATATAATGAGAACCTGCAGGTCCGAAGCCGGACTTGTTTTCAGGTTCTCATTTTTTATTTTCTATCAGTGGTTTTTACGCAGTCGTCGATAGGGTCTGTTCAGGGTCTATGGAATCGCCTGCGTGATTTATAAGAGAGAAGGATATATATGAAAAAGGATGTCAAATGTTTGCTCTCAGCACTTGTCTTTGCTGGAATTTCATGGGGGGGATACGGAATAGCGTCTGCTGCGGGTGAAGCAGTGTATGAGCTGAATCCGGTCGTCGTGACGGCAACGAGAACGGAGAAGATGGATGTGGATGTGCCGGCCACTACGACGGTCATTACGGCGAAGGATATTCAAGATAAAGGCTATGTCAGCGTTTTTGATGCACTTGAACATACCGTAGGGGTCGATAGTTATAACTATAGTGCCGGTGGTGGTGATGACCTCGGTGGATCCCAGAGCCGTTTCTATATTCGTGGGATGGATAAAGGGACATTGGTTCTCGTCAATGGTGCGCCGATCAATGTGATGAATTACAGCTCAACAGAAGGCGTTCCTGTCGATGCGGTAGAAAAGATCGAAATGATCAAGGGTTCGAATTCTGTACTTTATGGTGCGGAAGCTATGGGTGGTGTCGTAAACATCATTACGAAGCATGGCGGAAAACCGAGTGCATCGATTTCCGCAAAATATGGTAATTATAATTCCGGTTATCAGGTGGGAATGACCGGTGAAAGGTATACCGCTTATTTTACTCGTGATTTTGAAGATGAATTTGACGATGCAGCCAAAATTTTCCCTAACTCTAAATATAACTGGACAAATGGAAAGGGGAGAAAGAGCAGCCTTTATTTGTCGACGCAACTGAATGATCGCTTGACGCTGGACTGGTCTCATGTGGATAGAAATAAAAAGAGATCGGCCTTCAAAGTCATTGGTGGAAAGAAAACGGATAAATATTATAGTTATGGTATTTACGATTATGATACGCAGCGGAATAACATCAATTTGATCTATAATGACAAAGACCATGAGTTTAAATCTGTTCTGGCGTATAACAGC
>JAIJLI010000336.1 GCA_022722495.1 Dialister sp.
TACGGCGTGCACGTCATCAGGGTGACGCGGTCGTCTTCCCCTTCATAGGAGTCGACATCATTTACGAGAGCGACTTTTTCGAGGAATTCTGCAAGTCCGCCTTCCGGCTGCTCGGTGATGAAGTCTTTCGCGACAGAAAGCAGCTCGCCCAGATTTTCCTCACGACTCTGCGCCTGCGGATCCTTGCTCTCCTGCAGCTGCGCGAGATACTTCGTATCTGTCATGACCTTCTGAATCAGCTCGAAAACATTCATTTCCGTGGATGCATTCAGAAAATCAAAGATCATCGCAGAGAAATTCGTAAGCTTGCGCTGCGTAGCAGAAGAAAGCCCACTGCCCTCGATGCCCATGATGCCCTCGAACATCGACATGCCGCCGGCATTCGCATAGTCCAGGAGCTTCTCGACCGTCGTCCCTCCGATACCGCGCTTTGGTGTATTGATGATGCGGGCCAGGCTGATATTATCCTTGAAATTATTGATGACCTTCAGATAAGCCAGCATGTCGCGGATTTCCGCGCGGTCATAGAAGCGTGTCCCGCCGACCATCGTATAGCCGATGCCGCGTCTGACGAGCGCTTCTTCGATGACACGCGACTGCGCATTCATACGGTAGAGGACTGCCATATCGCCATAGGGACGATGCTTTTCCATATGCTCTTTCTGCATCGTTTCGATGATGAAACTTGCTTCCGCATGCTCATCGATCGCGGTATAATGCTTGAGATGCGTACCGGCATTATTCTCTGTCCACAGACGCTTCGACGGACGATCCGGATTGTTCTGTATCACCGCATTTGCGGCGTCCAGGATCGTCTGCGTCGATCGGTAGTTTTGCTCGAGCTTGATGAGCTTCGCCTTCGGATAGTCCTTCTGGAAATCCATGATATTCCGTAGGTCCGCGCCGCGCCAGGAATAAATGCTCTGATCCGCATCACCGACCGCACAGATATTCTGCGTATCCCCTGCGATGTACTTCGCCATCAGGTACTGCGCATGGTTCGTATCCTGATATTCGTCGATCAGGATATAGTGGAATCTGTCCTGCCAGCGCTTGCGGATGGTCTCGATGGAGAGCAGCTTCGTCGTGATATATAAGAGATCATCGAAGTCGAGCGCATTGTTCTCCTTCATGTGCTTGTCATAGAGCTCATATACATCCGCCGCTTTCTGGTTGAAGAAATTGCTTCCTGCCAGCTCTCTGTACTTCTTCGGATCAATCAGCTGGTTCTTCGCAGAGGAGATCCGGTTCTGCATCGCATTCGGCTGATACTGCTTATCATCCAGATTCAGCTCCTTCAGGCAGTTTTTCACCAGCGTCTTCGAGTCATCCGAATCATAAATGGTGAACCTGTCCGTATAAGGCGGATAGGAAGCGATCTCACGCCGAAGGAAGCGCGCGCCAAAGGAATGGAAGGTGTACATCCAGATGCGGTCCGCAGCAGGGCCCACCAGATTGTGCACACGTTCTCTCATTTCCTGCGCCGCCTTATTCGTGAAGGTGATCGCAAGGATTTCATTCGGATAGATTCCCTGCTCAAGCATGTATGCGATACGGCAGGTCAGAGCTTTCGTCTTGCCGGATCCGGCGCCTGCCATGATGAGCACAGGCCCCTTCACCGTCTCGACCGCCTCCCGCTGCCGGGGATTTAAAGTGTCTAAGTAGTTGTTCATTCGTTTCCCTTTTATAACTGTCAGGAATGGATTCAAAGGTTCAATGGGTTCAACAGGTTATGGAAGGGGCGCACGATTCATATAGCGCCCCATACTCTATCATATAATTAATACTTCGCGGCGCTTCAAATGATTTATGCGCCGCACCACAGCCCGTTGAACCTGTTTCCTATAAAAAAAGCCCACATGACTTCCGTCACTATGGGCTTTCATGCAATCAAATTTCTTATTCAGCGTAAGCCTTCAGAAGGAATGGAGCGACCTGTTTCTTGCGGGACATGACTTTCGGCAGGTAGACAGTGCCGTTTTCTGCTTTTTTGCCGAAGGCTTTTTCTGCGGCCTCTTCTGCGCCGGAGGTGAACCACAGATAGGTATCTTCTGCGAGGATATCCGTCACCATGAGGTAGGAAGCCGCATAGCCTTTGGCAGCCTTGGTGGCTTCCAGAGCGGCCATGATGTCCGTCTTCTTCGCATTGATCGGAGCGAGATCCATGACGGAGATCTGTCCGCAGCTGAAGGTCTTACCAGCCGATTCGAATTCCTTGGTATCGTTGCCGGCGAGTTTTTCCGCCGAGTAGTCAGAAATGTCTGCGCCTGCTTTCAGCATATCCATGCCGTACTTTTCATAGTCGACACCGGCGATTTCTGCAAGTTCTCTAACTGCGGCCTTATCTTCTTCGGTCGTTGTCGGGGAACGGAAGAGAACGGTATCAGAGATGATCGCAGAAAGCATCATGCCGGCAACAGCCTGAGAAGGTTTTACGCCAGCAGCCTTGTAGAGCCCCCAGATGACGGTATTCACGCAGCCTACCGGACGGACGAGGATGAAGATCGGATTTGTCGTTTCGAAGTCACCGATGCGGTGATGATCGATGAGTTCCAGTACATCGGCATCTTTGGCCCCATCGACGCACTGCTTGGATTCATTGTGATCGACGAGGATGAGCTTCGTGCCCGCTTCGACTTTTTCGAGGTATTCCGGTGCTTCTACCTTGAAATATTCCAGTGCGTAGCAGGTTTCTTTGTTCGGCTCGCCCGCTCTGGCAGCGACGGCTTCCACGCCCTGCTGCTGCTTCAGATAGGAATAAGAAATCGCAGCCGCAATGCTGTCGGTATCTGGGGATTTATGTCCGATGACGTAAATTTTGCTCATGATTGAAATGCTCCTTTACCATGCAAAATGCAATAAAATTCTTTCCCATTATAGCATGATTGACCATCTGCGTATAGAGAGAATGCAGGAGCAAAAGGCTAGGCGGCAGGAGATCAGAAGCGACTGGTGACTAAAGCTCTCAAGTGCTTAGGGTGTGGCAGCGGAAAGTCCGACGATTTGCGCCATCTCCTTTCAGAGGGAAAAGGGAGTTTCTTTTCA
>JAIJLI010000337.1 GCA_022722495.1 Dialister sp.
GTCTGCCCGAAGTGCCACTGGACTCAGTTCTTCGAAGACGGCTCTGTCGGCGGCGGCTTCGACCTGCCGGATAAGAAATGCCCGAAGTGCGGGAGCGACCTCTCAAAGAACGGGCATGACATCCCGTTCGCCGTTTTCCTCGGATTCGACGGAGACAAGGTACCGGATATCGACCTTAATTTCTCCTCGGGAGACGATCAGGGCGTCGCGCACAAATATACCGAAGAGCTTTTCGGCCGCGACAATGTCTTCCGTGCCGGCACCATCGCAGGCATTCAGGATAAAACAGCGTATGGCTTCGTCAAGAAATACGCAGAGAATCGCGGGCTGACATTCAATGATATTTTCATCGAAAAACTTTCAGCCGGCGTAGCCGGAGTGAAGCGCACGACCGGCCAGCATCCGGCAGGCATCATGGTCTGCCCGCGTGATATGGATATTCACAATTTCACGCCGCTCCAGTACGCCGCGAATAAAAAATACCTGAAGGATGAGAATGGCCGGCAGATCCCCGGGACCATCACCACACACTTCGATTACCACTCCATCTCCGGCCGTATGCTGAAGCTGGATATTCTGGGCCACGATGATCCGAAGGTCATCCGTATGCTGCAGGACATCACCGGTATCGACCCGCTGAAGATCCCCTTCGACGACCAGAAGACACTGTCCCTCTTCAGCTCGCCCGAGGCACTGGGCCTGACGCCGGATGAGCTTGCGAGTGCGATCGGAAATAAAGGCGTCACCGTCGGCGCTCTCGGCCTGCCGGAATACGGCACCCCCTTCGT
The DNA here is from genome assembly GCA_022722495.1 of Dialister sp. GTDB lineage: Bacteria > Bacillota > Negativicutes > Veillonellales > Dialisteraceae > Dialister. Next base: position 789 of record JAIJLI010000337.1, read on the forward strand.
CCGCGGCATGCTCGAAGACACGCGCCCGAAGAATTTCTCGGAGCTGGTCCGTATTTCCGGCTTTTCCCACGGTACTGACGTATGGCTGAACAATGCCCAAGACCTCATCAAGAACGGCGTCGTCAAACTGGAGGATGCGATCTCCACCCGAGACGATGTCATGAACTACCTCATCCAGCATGGCGTGAAGCCCCTGACATCCTTCAAAGTCATGGAAAATGTCCGTAAAGGCAAGGGCCTCGAAAAAGGCGGCTCGAATAACCGCGCCGAGCTTGATGCCGCGCACGTGCCGCAGTGGTTCATCGACTCCTGTCTCAAGATCGGCTACCTCTTCCCGCGAGCCCATGCCGTCGCCTATGTCATGATGGCCTTCCGCATCGCGTGGTTCAAGGTCTATCAGCCGCTGGCCTACTATGCCGCCTACTTCACCATCCGTGCCGAAGGCTCCTTCAATGCACCCGTCATCCTGCGCGGCCTTGCGTCCATGAAGCAGGAGCTGGCCCGCATCGCAGCGCTCGACAAGCCGACAGCCGTGGAAAAAGGAAATGCGACCGTCATCGAAGTCGCTGCTGAAATGTACCTGCGCGGCCTCTCCTTCCTGCCGATTGATTTGGAAAAATCTGACGCTTCGCAATTCCTCATGGTCGATGGGAAACTCCTGCCGCCATTCAACTGCATCCCTGCTCTTGGCGATGCCGTGGCTAAGGAGATCGTCCTTGCCAGACAGGATCATCCCTTCACCTCGAAGGAGGATCTCAAGAAGCGAGGCAAGGTCAGCCAGTCCATCATAGATACCTTAGACTCCATGGGCGTCCTTAAAGGATTGCCGGAAGAAGAACAGATGAGTCTCTTTGCGTTCTAGTCTAGTCGCTGGCGCGACGGGTTCAGGGTTCAGGTTGACAGGTTCAAGGTTGCGGAGCGGCGCATAAAATAAGTAGGCGCCGTGAGTTTTAGATAAGTCGAGGCGTTGCAAAGCGGCGCAAATAAAAATGCCAACCCCTTCCTCTGCGCGGGTTTTCCTCTTTTAGAGGAAGCGGATCGCGATAGTACTCCCTCCTTTCAGAGGAAGGAGGGAGAATTTGGAATGCGGGCATTGCCTCATATATACTCGCGGCGTTTTTGATTTTATGCGCCGCACCAACCCTGTTGAACCCTCTGAACCTGTAGAACCCGCTGAACCTCTTTCGCACGCAGGCAACGCCCCGAGGGGCTAACCCTGAACACTATTTCCCTTAGCCAATACGATAAAGGAGAACACCCCATGTCCCAAGACTCTCTATTTCACGCCACCACCATCCTCGCGGTCAAGAAGGATGGACACACCGCCGTCGCCGGCGACGGACAGGTGACCATGGGCAATGCGGTCATCATGAAGAATACCGCCCGCAAAGTGCGCCGCCTCTACCACGGCCGCGTCATTGCCGGATTTGCAGGCTCTGTCGCAGATGCCTTTGCGCTCTTTGATAAATTCGAGGCGCGCCTCTCCGACTGCAATGGCAATCTTGTCCGCGCAGCCGTCGAATTTGCCAAGGAGTGGCGACGCGACCGCGTGCTGCAGAAGCTCGAAGCCCTTCTCATCATGACTGATGGGGAGCACCTCTTCCTTGTTTCGGGAAACGGCGAAGTCATCGAGCCGGACGACGGCATCCTCGCCATCGGCAGCGGCGGAAACTACGCTCTTGCCGCCGCGCGTGCTCTGGTCTCCGCGACCGATCTCTCCGCTCGTGACATTGCAGAGAGATCCCTGCACATTGCCGCCGATATCTGCGTCTATACGAATCACAATGTCATCGTGGAGGAAATCTGATGAACGAAAATACAAACCTGACCCCGCGAAAAATCGTGGAATATCTGGACCAGTACATCATCGGGCAGAGCGATGCGAAGAGATCTGTAGCCGTCGCCCTCCGAAACCGCTGGCGTGCCAGCCGCCTCACGCCGGAAATGGCGAAAGAGGTGAGCCCGAAGAACATTCTCCTCATCGGGCCGACAGGCGTCGGCAAGACAGAGATCGCCCGCCGCATCGCGACACTCACCCGCGCCCCCTTCGTTAAGGTCGAAGCGACCAAGTACACCGAAGTCGGCTACGTCGGCCGCGACGTCGAGTCCATGATCCGTGACCTTGCCGAAGAAGCCGTCCGCCTTGTGAAGAAAGAAGAGAGCAGCCGCCACGGCAAGGATGCCGACGAAGAAGCCATTCACCGCATCGCGGAAGCCATGTGGCCCTCCAAGAAAGTCGAGACACGAAGC
>JAIJLI010000338.1 GCA_022722495.1 Dialister sp.
CTTTTTAGGAATGTCCATCCGATGAATCTGCAATTTCCGTTCACCTTTTCCGTCCCGCAAAAGTTCCTGCACCTGCTTCTTCCATGTGGACCAGGCATGATCTCCCAATGGACGAGATATGATACTGGGGGTTTGTAACCTTTCCTGCATCCACCTTGCGGCAGCAATCCCAGCGGTAGATACGACCCAATTCAGGGCAGGAACGTTTCTTACCGCCTGTTGTCCGTCAAAGATCACTTCATATCCAAGTTGGCGCAAGAAAGAAAGTCCCTCTTCGAGGTCTGTCATAGGCCCCGCTAAAAGCGGACTGTACCCCAAAATCTGCACCACTTTCTTCTTCTCTTTTAAAAGCCAATTCGCCTTACATCTGACCTGCTGCAATTCCGCCTGACTGACCCCATAGAGAGCATCATGAAATCCATCCGCTTCCCAATACACCGCCTGGTAGTCTTTCTCGCAAAGACTATCTGCCACACTCTCGCCATCCATGCCTATAAATGATGGTACGGCTGTGCCAATGAGGGAAACTCCGGAAAGCTTTGTTTGTTTGAGCAAAGCATCTGTCTGTTTTTTCGTCGTATCTTCCATGCCAAAGACGAAATCACGGGTCACTACAGTCGGGTAGTACACGTGCTTCTGGTCTTCTGTCATATCACAATCACTCATGCAGCTGCGACACCCTGCTGGTGTAACCAGTACATTCGCCCATCGATGACGCCGCATCCAATCAGAAATTCCGGCTCCATCAGATACTGGTGGCGGTAGTTGACTTGATAATTGAACGATTGTACCGGTTTCTTTAGGAAAAGTACGCATAAAGGTATCCGCATCCAGGCGTTCTTTTTCTTCTTTCCCCAAAGGTCCCCGGTAAAAGCATTTTACAAGCACCCCCGTTTCCTTATATAAGTTTTCTTCCAAATTATGGAAATCCAGTCGTACTAAAATATCCAGGCAGGACAAGTAAAAAACTACCACCTGAACACCCGGCACAAGAGCGGCCTTCCTTAATGCTTCTCGGATAATATCTTCAGCATTCCCCAGAATATAATCCGAATTTGTCAAACTGACATAACGAAATTGATGCAAAGTCCCCATTTCTTTCGCTAAGATATATGACTCCCGAATACAGGGAATGGAACCTGCCGCTACCACCATGACATCTTTACGCTTCCAAAATCTCGTCATGGCAATTTCTGCTTTAGAGCGCTTTTCAGCTTGAATCGTCTTCAAAGTAACTTCTCTCCGTTCATTTTATTTTTCTGCTTTAATTATCCCACATATCACCCACATACCGCTTATACTATTTTAATGAAAAAATTTCATGCTATCAAATTGAAGAATTGAAAGAATTGATTCAGAAAAATTGAACAATGATCACGGACTGATCTTGCATCATTGTAATCGGATCCATCTTACATCCAATCAAAGACAATGTCCCTTCAATATATCCAGAAACAATTTGATCGCTGGGCTGATCCATTTATTTTTCCGATACCCATAAACAGAAGAAATGGGAGCTGCCTTCATATCCGTTTCCAGTTCCACCAGCTCCCCTGTTTGAAGCTCCTTCTCCACCACAAATCTAGGCAAATAACAAATCCCCACATCATTCTTTGCCAAATTGATAATCGTCTGGGTACTGCGGATTTCAATCATATTTCCTAAATGAATATCCTTCTCCTCCAAATAAGCATTAAATTTTCGTCCCAGAGAACCCGGCATTGGCTGTACAATGGCAGATAACAGGGGAAAATCTTGATGAGGTGTAATAAAATCACTATACGTTCGTTTTATCCGAGGTGAACCAAAGAGAACCAGTGGATAGGTCCCTCCCTTCTCCCACACGAGGCTGTCATCCACATCCTGTTCATTCAAGTAGAAAGCCCCTATATCGATCTGGTCATCTTTTAATGCCTCCTGCACATTTCGACTATTCATAGAGCGTAAGTACAGATGAACTCTAGGAGCTCGCTGATGGAAAACCTTCAAAATCTGCGGAAAGCGAAAGCATAATAGCGATTCCGGTGCTCCCAGTCGAAGCGTTCCTTTACACTCTGCCAAGTCGGACTGAAAATTTTTCATCTTATCCAGTGCAGATAAAACTTCTTCTACATAAGGAATAAACTCTTCTCCCGCCTTTGTCAGCACCATGCGCCGTCCCACTTTTTCAAAGAGCATGGTATCCAGCTCCTTTTCAAGCTGATCCATATGAAAGGTAATTGTCGATTGGGTATAAGATAACTTTCTAGCTGCCCCAGAAAAACTCCCCTCACGTACGATCTCCTTAAAGGTTTGTAAATACCGCAAATCCATAAGTTTCCTCCGCTTCTTATAAAGAATGAGATTCATTTTAATCAATTGTATCACATTCACTGTAATTATCTAATGATAATCATGCAGCCAACCACTGTAGTTCAGAACTAACAAAACTTTTCAAGCAAAAAGACCTCCATGCAAATCGCATGGAGATCTTTTGTGGATCCAAGGGAAACGAGGCGCTTTGTATTTTTTGCGCCTTTTATGTCATTACACGGCCATGATGCCATTCTGATCGAAGTCGAGCACGAGGTAGCGCGCCGTCATCTTGGCGGAGCGGAATCCGTCGACCATGGCTTCACCGACCATGTGCGCTTTCTCCGCCGGAGCGAAGGCGATGATGGTCGGGCCGGAGCCGCTGATGGTCGCTCCGTAGGCGCCGGAATACATGGCATTCGCAATGACCTGACGGGAGCCCGGGATGAGATCCAGACGATACGGGACATGGATGCAGTCGTCAAGACCGAATTTCAAGTACTCGGGCTTCTGATACATGAAGGCAGCCATCAGGAAGGAAACGGCACCGATATTATGCACAGCATCACTTCTGCTGTATGTCTTCGGAAGCACGGCTCTGGCTTTTTCCGTGTGAAGCTCGAAGTCCGGGATCGTGACGACTGCCTTCCAGTGGGACGGGATGTCGATGCTTTCCGCCGTGACATGGCCATCCTTCAGAAGTGCCATGCAGAAGCCGCCTAAGATCGTAGGCGCCGCATTGTCG
>JAIJLI010000339.1 GCA_022722495.1 Dialister sp.
CTTGCAGTGCTTGAGGCGGTGAGCCCGGAGCCGCTTTTACGCTGGGCAGCGCTGCTTCATGATGTAGCCAAGGGGATGCCGGGGATCCGCGCGATACGGAAAGGCCGACTCACGGACTATGGCCATGATAAGAAGGGGGCAGAGATGGCAAGGGATATCCTTACGCGCTATCGCCGGTCTCCTGCTTTCACGGAAGAAGTGGTCTGGCTGGTGGAGAATCATATGCGTTTTCATTTTTTCGCCAATTCACCGGAAGCGGATGCGGAGAAATGGGTACGCCAGCTCGCAAGAGATCATGTATTCTCTTCTTCTGAAGCGATGGCGGAGAGCTTTCTCCATCTCAAAGACCTTTGCAAGGCTGACATCATTGGCTGTGGACGACCTCTTTCCGCGACAGAAGGTCACGAAGCATTCGGCAACTATATGGCAGAGCTCTCGCGGCGTATGCCTGTTACCAGCAAGGAGCTGCACTATCCGAAGGATGTACCCGCTATTCTTGCTCTGCATGTCGCAGAGGGCATGAATAATCTGCTTTTCCGCGTGCAGAATGGTGATCTGGATAATACGGAAGAGGCGCTTCACGAGGCAGCACTGCGATTTAAAAAGAGACACGGTATGTAAGGGAATGAGGATCCGATGATGTATTTCACAGCATTCCCGCACCGTGATCCCATTTTTTTCTGAAAGGATCATCGTATGGATCAGGGACAGCCCAGAAATAAAATGCGCATGAGAAGCGTCAACATCTCGAAAGCCATCAGTGTTTTGGTGGCTCTTCTTGTGCTGCGTCTTTTCTGGGTGCAGGTCATCGAAGGCAGCCGCTATGAAGAGATGGCGATGAATCAGACGGAGGGGAGCCAGACGCTCTACTCACCGCGCGGTACGATCTATGACAGGAATGGGAAGGAAATGGCTTTTTCCATCATGGTGAAGTCTCTTTATGGCGATCCGGGAATGCTAAATGTCTCTCCCAAAGAAGCGGCTAAGGCGCTGGCACCGATTCTGCACAAAAAAGAGAAAGACATCGAGGAACGACTCTCGCGAGATACGAGCTTCGTATGGCTCGAGCGCACGATGGATCCGGAAGACTCGGACAAGGTAAAGGATCTCATCAGGGAAAGGAAATGGGAAGGCCTCAGTTTCGTGGATGAAAGCCGTCGTTTCTATCCGAATGGCTCCATGGCGGCGAATGTTCTCGGCTTTGTCGGGATGGATGACAAGGGGCTCGACGGTCTTGAGATGTCGCTTGACAGTCTCATCCGCGGTGGCTCGAATAAGCAGCAGATCTTGACGGATGCCAGGGGAAATCCGATCCTGAAGTCAGTACTTACTCCATTCAAGGCGGAGAAGGAACGCTCTGTGTACTTGACCATTGATCAGAATATTCAGTTTTATGCGGAACGTGCGCTTGACCGTGCGATGAAGACGACCCATGCGACGGGCGGCATCATCATCGTCATGGATCCGAAGACAGGAGAGATCCTGGCATTGGGAAATCAGCCGTCCTATGATCCGAATCATTTCGAAAAAGCGGATGAGCGGCAGTTCAAGAACCGTGCTGTTGTCGATATTTATGAACCTGGCTCTACCTTCAAGCCGATCATCGCGGCGACGGCACTCTCAGCCGGGACCTATGATACGAAGCGCGTCTGGCATGACCCGGGGGTGGTCTGGGCATCCGGTCATCCCATCAAGAACTGGAATGAAGAATCTTACGGTGATGTGCGTCTCGTCGATATCATCAAGTGGTCGATCAATACGGGCTTTGCACATATCGGTCTTTTGACTGGTGGTGAGACGATGACCGATTATGCGAAGCGATTCGGATTCGGACGGCCGACGGGTATCGAGCTCCCGGGAGAAGGCGTGGGACTTCTCTTTGAACCGAAAAACATGCGGCCCATTGACGTTGCGACCATGTCCATCGGGCAGGGCATCGCAGTCACGCCGCTTCAGATGGTGCAGGCCTACAGCGCCCTTGCCAATGGCGGAAAGATGGTAAAGCCCCATATCATCGCTTCGATCAAAAATGCTGATGGCAGTGACTATCAAGTCACGGAAAAGGAAGTGATCGGACAGCCGATCACGGAAGCGGTCGCCACTGAAGTGAAGGACATGATGGAGAAGGAAGTCTCCGAGGGCGGCGGCAGCAATGCCCAGGTACCGGGCTATCATATGGCAGGCAAGACAGGCACCGCGCAAAAGATCGATGCAGAGCATGGCGGTTATCTCAAGAACCAGTACATCGCCTCCTTCTGCGGCTTCGGCCCGACGGAGGATCCGAGGGCCATCTGTCTCGTTGTCTTGGATACGCCGACGGGCACGTACTATGGCGGGCAAGTCGCGGCTCCGGTTTTCAAAGAAGCCATGACACAGATCATGCGCTACCTGGCTGTCCCGACGATCGAAGACAGTAAGAACCATGCGAAACCTGTCACTCCGTCCATTGAGACGAATAAGCCGAAGCTGCCCTCCGAAGCGGAAAGGGAATTCCCTCTGCCCAGCTTTTATGGCTGGTCCATGCGAGACACAGGGGAATGGCTCACCAAAGCAGGTCTTGGCTTTGCGCCGGAAGGAAGCGGCTTCGTGGATAAGCAGAGCCCCGGTGCAGGCATCTATGTGAAGAAAGGCGATACCGTGTGGGTGCATTGCAGTGAATGAGGGATCGATCATTCAATAATGTACCATTGACATAGCTAATGAGCCATGGTAGTCTAGGGTTACAACATGGAGATGGGACAGGGCTGACGGAGTAAAGTGGAAATGACCACGGGTACTGTACTATCTGAAACGCCGACCGTCTGGGCAGAACTTCTGCTCAGACGGTTTTTGTTTAGAAAAATCAGTGCTGCTGTCCCTCGGCACACGCCCCACCCACCTATGCTATAATAAAATGGAAAGCCATTGTGAGAGCATGTCATTTTTTGAAAGGAGATCCACATGTTAAGCGATATCGAAATTGCACAGAACGCTGAAATGAAGCCGATCAATGAGATCGGTGAAAGCATCGGCATCCCGGCAACGGAACTGG
>JAIJLI010000340.1 GCA_022722495.1 Dialister sp.
TGAGCTGCTTTCTTGTAATCAATTTCTAAGTTGTCCATAATATAAAAACTGTGTTAAACTACTTTTATTGTAGATTGACACAGTTTAGTTTACACTCTCGAATATTTCAGTTTACAGATGCCTTATTCTCATTTATTTTTCGTATATTTGCACCGCATTCGTGGTAAAACGTTTGTGAATAATAATTTCGATATGAATGAAAATAGTTGAATAAAAATATTCAAATGGGGTTGTTGGAAACCCTTATGCTGAGGGCTTATGCCACTCGGTAAGTACCTTAAATTGTTATATAACAGATAATTGTAACAAATAGGGTGGATATCATCTAAAAAAGTGAGGTACATCCAACTGACGGCAATAGATATGGGTGTGCCGGAGAGGTGGATATCATCTAAAAAAGTGAGGAACATCCAATAACCAAAACATATAGGGAACATAAAAAGTGTGTGAAGTCTTCATAAGGCTAAGGTGTTATACGTAAATCCATTTAAAAAGTAATAGATTATGTCAAAAATAACAAGAAAAATTGAAATAATCCCAGATATAGACGGGATAACTCATGAAGAGTCAAATAAGAAATGTTATAATACATTTTATAAATTTGACCGAAAACTATACAAGGTGGCAAATCTCCTTGTAAGTCAATTGTATGGATTAGACAATCTATTATCTTTAATGAGATTACAGAATGATGAATATGTAAAATGCCAGTCCAAGTTGTCTTTCAAGTCCATAACAGACGCAACTAAGGAAGAAATTAAAAAACGTATGCAGGAAATTGATGCAGAACTTGTCTCTATGAAGACTGATATTGCTCCAAAGCATCCACAAACATATTCATATCGTGCAGTAACAAGTAGCGAATATGCAAAAGATATTCCTTCGGATATTTTGAATAATCTCAAACAGGATGTTTATCAGCACTTTAATGAGAATAAGAAAGAACAAATACGAGGAGAAAGAAGTTTGGCTACTTATAAAAAAGGTATGCCAATTCCCTTTAGTTTCAAAAAGAGACATGTTATTATATGTGATGGTGACAATTACTATTTGACTTGGTTTGAGGATACTCGCTTCAGGCTAAACTTTGGACGCGATCGTAGTAACAATCGTGCTATCATAGATAATTGTATAAAGACAAAGAAGTACAAGCTATGTGCAGCTGCAAAAATTCAGCTCAAAGAAAGAAAACTGTTTTTACTTATAACGGTTGATATTCCTAAAGCGGAAAGCGTACCTGTGAAAGGTAAAGTTATGGGCGTAGATCTTGGTGTTGTAAATCCTGCTTATGTGGCAGTTAATAATGGGCCCGAGAGAAGTCGCATAGGTAATGGTGAAGCCTTTCAAAAGCAACGTGATGTCTTTCGTAGAAGATTTCGAGAATTACAACGTTCCCAACTTACGCAAGGTGGGCATGGGAGAAAGCACAAGACCAAAGCGACTGAAATTCTTAGGGGAAAAGAAAGAAACTGGGTACAGACTGAGAATCACCGTATAAGCCGAGAAATAGTCAATTTGGCATCTCATTGGAAAGTTGAGACCATACAAATGGAAAGCCTGAAAGGATTTGGGAAAAATCAAGAGGGAGAAGTTGAGAATAACCACAAACGCCTTCTTGGTCGTTGGTCTTACTTTGAGCTTCAGAAAAACATAGAATACAAGGCAGCAATGGCTGGTATCAAGGTACAATATGTAAATCCTGCATATACCAGCCAAACTTGTCATGTCTGTGGTCAACGAGGAAACAGAATAGAACGTGATACTTTTATTTGCACCAACCCAGAATGTACTTGTTACAACCAAGAGCAGGATGCAGATATGAATGCTGCTATAAATATCGCAAAGTCAAAAGATGTGGTCAAGTAATTGTAATTTAGTCTTACTCAAAAAGAAAAGCTGAAGCAATGGATATAGATGAAAGAAAAGAAAAGCGTGAAATGTTTCAATCAGAAAATTTGTTGTCGATAATTAGGAAAGAAATATATCCTGATGTATACACCTTTCCTGAAAGGGAAAAGAAAGACAGACCTGATATTGTTCTTGCGATTTGTGAAAAAAGAATAGGAATAGAGGTGACAGAATGTTATCCTTCCAATTACATAAGTAAAGAAGATAAAAATAAGGGAAAGAAACCTCTTTGTAAGAAGAAAAACTATAATTGGTTAATGAAAGAATGTGAGGATTTCAAGAAAAATCCATATTTCGTAGAGTTGACAAAAGATCAATGTTATAGAATACAAATATTTACAACGAATGCAGTTTACCGAGGTAAGCATCATAATGAATTTCAAAAAGAATTGATAGAGCATATAGAGGCAATACGTTATAAGAGATATCCAATAAGTACGAAACTCATTTGGAGAATCAAAGTTAAACCTTCTTCTCCCTATAGTTATGTGGATTGTTTTCATACATCTAGTCCATGGCCGGTAAATTGGAAAGATATTCTAAGGGAAATAGAGAAAAAGGAGAAGCAGTCTGTAGAATATGAGCATACTGATGAATTGTGGCTAAATATTTATATCCCATGGGTTGAAAACATCGTTTCTTATGAAATAAATATAGAAGATGCAGACTTATCTGCTATTAGAGAAAGATTGAAGCAATCAAGATTTCAAAGAATATATCTTTCTTCTCTTAGAGAACAAGATACTTTAGTCTTGAAAACTAATAATGGAACAGATATGTTAGATGAAGAGCATTGCTTTTCAATTACAGCCAAGTAATCAAAGATGTATTTACCGATGGTCAGATTCCTAACAACCTGGCTATGCGCCTCAACGTTTAGAACGTGCCAGTCTTCGGTATCAAGCTCGAGGACAGCGAGTGATATTATCAAATAATCCCTGCTGTAGGAAAGGCTTCCTATGGCAGGGATTTTTTATTTGAACAAAAAAGTAGTGAAAACTTAGGCTGTTTCAAAATAAAGCCGTAACTTTGCATATGTAAACTGGTTAAATTTCATTGCATGATGAAACAGCAAGTAAAACAAGTACCATACGGAGTATCTGATTTTGCCACGGTGATGAGT
>JAIJLI010000341.1 GCA_022722495.1 Dialister sp.
AAACGACGCCTTGGTGCTGCGTATTTCTGCTTTCACACATGCATCGTTTATCGGCCTGCAAGAAAGATTTCTCGCTTACGCTCGAAATGACGATACGGGGAAAGGGGATTCCCAAAAGTTTGAAAGCAGGGATGAGTAGCTGGGGATGAGTAGCTAGGGATTAGGTTTGCGATACGAGAAAACCACTAGGGAAACACTGATTAAATCTGACTCTACGATTTAATCAGCGTTTCCCTAGTTTCAAACCTCCGCGGCGCTTCCCTGTTTTTATGCGCCGCACCACCATTTCTCATTTCTAATTTCTCATTCAATCGAGGATTTCAAACGTAATCAAAGGGCGCCCCGCCCTACGGGCTAACCCGGAACCCTTTTTGTTATCCAATGTGCCAAGGAACCTCATTTATGGATATGATCAAGAAACTGCACCGACAATTCATACTTCTGGCCACGCTGGCGGTGTTCATCATCATAGCGGTCGCGCTCTCTGTCATCAATGGGATGATGTACCTCATTGTGCGGGGGGACATTCATGATGTGCTTGAGACCATCGCAGACAATGGCGGCGTCATCACCACGCGGCGCATAAGCGAGGGCGGCTGGCTCCCGGATGGCAGCTGGGTCGAGGATACGCCGGAATTCACGTACCAGACCCGTTATTTTTCCGTACTGCTGGACAGTGATGGTACGGCCAAGGTGACGAATATCAATCACATCGCTGCCTTTTCGGCGGAAAGTGCGGTAGAGGCAGCGGTGGCTGCAGTGAAGACCGGGGAGAGCGAAGGCTATTTCCAAAAGCAGAAGGGGACCTATGCATACCATGTGAGCCGTACCACGGATGGCGATCTGCTGGTCGTCATTCTGGACTGCACGCGCGATCTCTCGGCGGTGAAGGCCTTCCTGAAATATTCTTCTCTCTTCGGGCTGCTCTGCCTTCTGCTTTTCGTTGGTATCGTGACGGTGCTTTCGGGGATCGCGATCCGCCCCTTCGTCAGAAATATGGAGAACCAGAAGCGATTCATTACGAATGCCAGCCATGAGCTGAAGACGCCGATCGCGATCATTTCCGCGAATGCGGAAGCGATGGAGCTGATCAACGGCAAGAACGAGTGGACGGGCAATATCATTTCGCAGGTGAAGCGCCTCTCGCTCCTCATCAATGACCTTGTGCTGCTCTCCAAGATCGGGGAGACGTCGGCCAAGGATCTGACGCTTGTCGATACGGATCTTTCGGAGGCGGTGAAGGGGAGCGCCGGCAGCTTCCGCCAGATGATCGAGGACGCGGGAAAGACGCTCTCTGTGGAAGTAGAGAGCGGCATCCGTGCGAAGGTCGAGCCGCGGCTCTTCTCGGAGATCGTAAGCATCCTTCTGGATAATGCGGTCAAGTACTGTGATGAGAAGGGGACGATCACCACCCGCCTTGAGAAACATAAAAAGGGCGTGATCCTCTCTGTCTCCAATCCGTATCAGGAGGGAGCGTCAGAGGACTATGAGCGCTTCTTTGAGCGATTCTACCGCGGAGATACCTCGCACAACAGCAAAAAGTCCGGCTATGGCATCGGCCTTGCCATGGCGCGCGACATGGCAAGGCTCATGAAGGGAAGCCTTGCTGTGTCATACAAGGATGGGGTCATCACGTTTAGCCTGAGCTTGTAGAGGCTGGGGGAAATGCTGATTCAATTGCAGAGTCAGATTTAATCAGCGTTTTTATACATAGCTTCGTCATAACCTTCCTTACATAGCTCGCTATTCGCGTCAGGCTATTCCTTGCTATGTATAAAATTTCAAGAGTAAAATCAGACAACGATTTAATCAGTGTTTCCTTGCCCCGCAGAACCCGTTGAACCTACAGAATTCGTAGAAACCATAGAACCTGTTATCCTCCGTGTCCGACGTCTTGCGCATGATATCCATGATCTGCTTTTCTCTTATAGTATAATGGGAAGAAACATTGTTAAAGGAGATACATTCATGGACGCTATATGGCAAGGCCTTTCCGGCATTTTTGAGGTGGTTCTCATGGCGGGGCTGGGCTTTTTCTTGGCGAAGAAGGGGTGGTTTTGGGAGAGCGCGGCGAAGGATCTGACGAAGCTCACGATGACTGTCGCGCTGCCGCCGCTCATGATTCATTCGCTATATGCGAATTTCACGCATGATACACTGCTGGCAGCGGCGCCGGATCTGGTTCTGCCCTTTGTTTCTATCTTCGCCAGTTACCTCGCGGGGCATGTGCTCGCCTCTCTGCTTCACATCTCCAAGGGCCGCCGCGGCATTTTTATCTGTACCTGCTGCATCGCGAATGCCATCTTCATCGGCGTGCCGGTGAATGTGGCGCTCTTCGGTGAGGCGAGCGTGCCGTCGTGTATGCTTTACTATCTAGCGAATACGACGATGTTCTGGGCGCTCGGGGCGTACCTCATCATACGGGATGCCGGCGGGGAACACCGTTTCACGCTGAAAGAGATGCTCTTGAAGCTCCGCACTCCGCCGCTCATGGGATTCGCAGCGGGCGTCATCCTGCTCCTTTTGAATGTCCCCATCCCGCACTTTGCGATGGCAGCTATGAAGTATGTGGGCGGCATGGCGACGCCGATGGCGCTCATGGTCATCGGTATCCAGATGAGCCGGATCCCGCTTTCCTCCATCCATTTCGATAAGGATCTGGTGGGGGCGATGGCGGGCCGTTTCCTTCTGGCACCGCTCTGCCTCTTCCTGCTTCTCCCCGTCATTCCTGTTTCCGAGATGTCATCCAAGGTCTTTCTCATGCAGGCGGGGATGCCGGCGATGACGAATATGACGATCCTCGCGACCGCAGTCGGGGCGGATGCGGAGTACTCGACGACGGTCAATTGCGTCTCGCTTGTCCTCGGTGTATTCTTTGTGCCGTTTTATATGTATATGCTCTCGTGAGGGGGCTGCGCCAATTAGAAATTAGAAATGAGAAATTAGAAATGGTGGTGGCAGCTTCGCTGCATTTTAGATGATGGTATTCCCGTATCGTCAGCCTTCCCCTCGAGGGGAAGG
>JAIJLI010000342.1 GCA_022722495.1 Dialister sp.
GGTGGCGGCTTCGCCGCATTTTAGATGACGGTATTCCCGTATCGTCAGCCTTCCCCTCGAGGGGAAGGTGCCCCGAAGGGGCGGATAGGGCACTGGCGATATGAAAGAGCGCGGGAAGGAGCGTCTCAAGTCGACGATTTATGAAAGCACCCTATCCACCGCTGATGCGGTCCCCCCCTTCCCCAAGGGGGAAGGCAAAGAGGAGGCGGCTTCGCCGCAAAAAAGGAAGCCAACCCCCGCCTCGCTGCGCTCGGCAGCCCCTTCCAAGGGAAGGGGCTCGCGTGGATGCGCCCTCCTTCCTTTGGAAGGAGGTGCCCCGAAGGGGCGGAGGTTGGATGGGGATAGCGGTATGAAAGAGAGCGAGGAAATGCATCTCAAATCGACAATTAACGAAAGCACCCTATCCACCGCACCGATTTTTGTAAACGGCGATGCCCGAAGGTGGTAAGCAGTCACCAGCCACTCGAAACCACTCACACCTGCTTTCAAGCTACGGGGTTCAAAAGGTTCAAAGGGTTCCGGTGGCGGCTTCGTCGCATTTTAGATGACGGTATTCTCGTATCGTCAGCCTTCCCCTCGAGGGGAAGGTGCCCCGAAGGGGCGGATAGGGCACTGGCGGTATGAAAGAGAGTGGGGAAAAGCGTCTCAAGTGCGCTGTTTACGAAAGCACCCTATCCACCGCTGACGCGGTCCCCCTTCCCCAAGGGGGAAGGCTAAGCGGAGCGACGCTTAGCGCCGATTTTTATAAAGGGCGATGTCCGAAGGCTGGAGGATAGAAGTCAGATGTCTGGCGTCTGATATCTGATGTCTCCTAGTCTCCTAGTCTAATCCCTAGCCACTCATCCCCAGTCACCATTTCTTGAACTTCATCGCTTCGCCTTTCGCAAGGGTGTCGCACATTTCGTTGTACTTGGTCCCGACATGCCCTTTGACCCATTCGAAGGTGAGGCGGTGGGGCGTCATGACACGGTCCAGGGCTTTCCAGAGGTCCTGATTGGAGACGGGGGTCTTGGCGGTGGTGAGCCAGCCGTTGCGTTTCCAGTTGTAGAGCCAGCGGTTGGTGATGGCTTTCTGCAGGTACTTGCTGTCGGTGTGGAAGGTGATGGTGCGGCGGATGCCATCATCCAGGAGCTTCAGCGCTTCGTAGGCGGCGCGGAGCTCCATGCGGTTGTTCGTAGAGGCGGGCTCGCCGCCGGAGAGGGTGAGGAGCTCGCTGCCCTCGGCAGTGAGGAAGACGGCGGCAAATCCGCCGGGCCCATTGGGGTTCACGAGGCAGGAGCCGTCGGTGTAGATGATGAGTGTCTCGGGGAGGATGATGCGCTTGGTCTTGCCGTCGTAGGAGATGCAGCTGATGTCCATGGGTTCGGCGTAGGCGGGGTATTTCTTCTCGAGTGTTTCGATCGTTGGTGCGGGCTTTCTGGGGATGGCCGCATGGGCAGCGGCTTTCGGCGGCGGGGCGATGGGCTTGCCGTACCAGGCTTCGGCTTCGGCTTGGGTGGCAAAGCCTTTGTAGATGGCTCCGGGAAATCCGGTGACTTCTTTCTGACAGTCGCTCCAGCTATAGTAGACGCCCGCATGGTGTCCGCGCTTGACGACGTAGTATTTCTTGGGCATGGGGTTCCTTTCGGGGAAATGGAGAGCGGGGGCAAGGGGGCCGCGCCCTTTTCCGTTTCATGAAAATGCGGCGCTCTGTGAAGGGGCGCCGCTCGATGATCTCTTATTCTATGCAGATGCTGCCGTCTTCGACCATTTTCCAGAAGCAGTAGAGGGTGGCTTTCGTATCAGCGAGGCTGTCGTGCCAGCCTTCCTCGGAATAGCCGTAGTATTTCGCGCAGGTGATGAGTTTCTGGTATTTATATTTTCCCGGATAGCGGGTACTCGGCTCGCCATAGGTCTTGGCGAAAGGCTTCATGAGGTCCATGTAACGGACTTTGGAACGGCTCGGGATGTAGATGCCGTTTTGAATGAGCATCTTCTGGTCGTAGGGGAGATTGTAGCCGGAGATGATCTTGGCGGCGTGAAGGATCTTCTCGATGCCCAATTTCCTCTCGCTGATGAGGGGCTTGCCTGCGACCATAGCGGGGGAGATGTGATTCACCGCTTCGGCGTTGGGCCAGCAGGTGGCGCGTGCAGGGCGGAAATATTCGTTCATTACGATTTCGCCCAGTCCATTTACGATGGAGAGCTGCAGGATCTCGGCTGATGGGCCGAAGCCGGTGGTCTCGGTGTCCAGGACGAGGATGTCTTCTTTCTTGATCATAGTAAGACGCTTTCATTGATAATCATGGGATGCGTGGCGGGGGCAGGAATGGGGCGTGCTGCGCACACGCGGTCTAAAAGGTGCGATCACCGGGTTTCTATTCTTCCCACGCGGTTTCTTTTTTATAGGCGCCGCCGTCAGCGATGTCTTGCTTTCTGCTGTGGCGGAGCTTGCGGTTCAGGGCGGTGCGGATCTTTTTTTTGTCGCCTTTTTTGCCGGTGAGGCTTTCTGTCTCGTAGTCTTCGTCCCACTGCTTTTCGAATTTTTCTTTGCCGTACATTTTACGGGCGTACTGGTTCAGCCGGCTTTCCGGGGTCACTTTCTGCGGTCGTTTCATAGTGCTTCCTTCCCTTTAGAGATATGTCCCTATGGTATCATTATTGGGCGATGAATGCTAGGGGCAATGTGGTCAGGTCGTGGGGCGCGCCTTGAAGTTTGAAAGCAGGGATGAGCAGCTAGGGATTAGACTGGGAGACTAGGAGATATCAGACATCTGACTTCTATCCTTCAGCCTTCGGGCATCGCCCTTTATAAAAATCGACGCGAAGCGTCGTACCTCTTAGCCTTCCCCCTTGGGAAGGGGGACCGCGTCAGCGGTGGATAGGGTGCTTTCGTAAACAGCGCACTTGAGACGCTTTTTTCCCACTCTCTTTCATACCGTCAGTGCCCTATCCGCCCCTTCGGGGCACCTTCCCCTCGAGGGGAAGGCTGACGATACGGGAATACCGTCATCTAAAATGCGGCGAAGCCGCCAC
>JAIJLI010000343.1 GCA_022722495.1 Dialister sp.
GCTGCCACCACACCTCTGAACCTTGAACCCATCATTTTCCCTCTTCTATCAAAAAAAGAACCCGCTTTCGCAGGTTCTTTTTGCATATCTACCATTTATTTCTTGCTGAAAGCATAGAGCTTTTCTGTCACGCGGTCGACTTCGGCATAGAGTTTTTCTGTGTCGATGGTCGTCATCTCTTTGTGACGCATGACGGTCTTGCCATTGATGATGACGGTGTCGACATCCATGGAGTTTCCGGCATAGACGGCAAGGGAGACGCTGTCGAAGCGCGGGTGCCAGTGGAAGCCGCTTCTGTCCACGAGGATGATATCGGCGAGTGCGCCCTTTTCCAGCTTGCCAAGGTCATCATAGCCGAGGCATTTGGCACCATCGACGGTCGCCATCTCCATGGCTTCGGTCGCAGTGATGGCAAAGGGATCATAGGTATTTGCTTTATGGATGAGGGAGGCGAGGCGCATTTCAGCGAACATGTCGAGCTTATTATTGGAGGAGGCGCCATCGGTACCAAGGCCGATGGTGACGCCGGCTTTTCTCATCTTGACGACGGGTGCGATGCCGGAGGCGAGCTTCAGGTTGCTGCCCGGATTATGTGCGACGCGGACGTGCTTTTCCTGCATGATGGCGATGTCTTCATCGGTCACATGGACGCAGTGGGCTGCGAGTGTCGGCAGCTCGAAGAGACCGAGGTCATTCATGAGGGCGATCGGTGTCTTGCCGTATTCCTTAAGGCAGTTTTCTACCTCCCCTTTTGTTTCGGAGAGATGGATGTGGATCGGGATGCCGCGCTTCATCGCTTCGTCGCGCACCTGCCTAATGTAGTCCGGCGGGCAGGTGTAGGGAGCGTGCGGTCCGAGCATGACATGGAAGCGTCCGTCTCCGGCGCCTTCCCATTTCTCGAAAAGCTCGATATTCTCCTGAAGACCGCTTTGTGCATTCGGGCTGATGCCTGCGAGGCCGCGTGCCAGATTTCCGCGGATACCGGCTTTGTCAGCGGCCTTTGCGCAGGAGTCCATGAACATGTACATGTCGCAGAAGGCGGTGGTACCGCCGCGGATCATTTCTGCGAAAGCAAGCAAGCTTCCCCAGTAGACGATGTCGTCGTCGAGGTGGTCTTCAGCCGGCCAGATCTTGTTCTGCAGCCAGTCCATCAGTTCCATATCGTCGGCGTAGGAGCGGAACAGTGTCATCGCAACGTGGGTGTGGGTATTCACAAGTCCGGGCATGGCCAGCATGCCTTTCCCATCGATGACTTCCGCATAGTCTTCGTCTTTTGGGTTTTCCGGGAAATCTTTGATATATTTCCCGTTTAAAGAAATGTTCTGGTTTTCGGTGACTTTGCCGTTCCGGTAAAGTCCGATGTTTTTGATCAGTGTGGTCATATCGATGCTCCTTCTTAGTCGAGTCCCAGATACTTTCTCTGTGCTTCTGTCAGGGTATCGATCTGGTATCCCATGGCAGCGAGCTTGATGGAGGCGATCTTGGTATCCAGTTCATGCGGAAGGGTGTAGACGGCCGGCTTCATGTCCTTGCCGTGCTGGAGGAGGTAGCGGGCTGCGAGGGTCTGCATCGCGAAGGAGAGGTCCATGATCTCTGCCGGATGGCCATCCCCTGCTGCAAGGTTCACGAGGCGGCCTTCCGCCATAAGGAAGACGGTCTTGCCGTTTGGCAGGACATAGCCTTCGATGTTCTTACGGGCTTCGTAGTGAGAGACGGCGATGCGTTCCAGATCCTTGCGGCTGACTTCGCAGTCGAAGTGGCCAGCATTCGCACAGATGGCGCCGTCCTTCATCGCGAGGAAATGCGGCTCGGTGATGATATCGATGTCGCCGGTGACGGTGAGGAAAATGTCGCCGTGCTTAGCAGCTTCTGCCATCGGCATGACTTCGAATCCATCCATCACGGCTTCAATGGCTTTGATGTGATCGACTTCTGTCACGATGACATGGGCGCCGAGGCCTTTCGCACGCATCGCACAGCCTTTGCCGCACCAGCCATAGCCGGCGATGACAGCGGTCTTGCCGGTGACGGTGAGATTCGTGCTGCGGATGATGCCGTCCCAGGCGGACTGGCCGGTGCCGTAGCGGTTATCAAAAAGGTACTTGCAGTAGGAATCATTGACTGCGATCATCGGGAATTCCAGCTTGTTTTCCTTTTCAAGGATCTTCAGACGATATACGCCTGTGGTGGTCTCTTCAGAGCCGCCGATGAGGTTCTTCTGGCACTCTTTTCTGGTGGTATGGAGCAGGTGTACGAGGTCGCCGCCGTCGTCGATGATGATGTCTGGCATGTGGTCGAGGGCCTTGTTCAGGAACATGAAATATTCCTCTTCGGTGCAGGCATGCCATGCATAGACGGTGATGCCGCTCTTGACGAGGCCGGCTGCGATCGGATCCTGCGTGGAGAGCGGATTGCTGCCGGTGCAGATGACATTCGCACCCGCTGCTTTCAGCGTGAGCGCAAGGTAGGCGGTCTTCGCTTCGAGATGGATGGACATGACGATGGTCTTGCCTTTGAAGATCTGCTCTTTGACGAATTCTTCACGCAGTGTATTCAGTGCGGGCATGAATTTTTCGACCCAGGAAATACGCTGCAGGCCTTCGTCGGCCAAGGAAATATCACGAATCATGGATTCAGACATGAGAGGCTCCTTTCAAATAGGAAATGAGGAATGGTGGTGATGGCTTTGCCGCACATATAGAGGGAATGTCGGGTGGCCGCGGATAGCCCTTCTTACCGGCTTTTGGCGGCCAACTCTTTCTTATATTTTTCTATCGCCGTTTCATACGGCGCTTTCAGCACGCCCTTTTCCGTGATGATACCGGCGATGAGAGAGGACGGCGTGACATCGAAGGCGGGATTATAGACAGGGACGTCTTTCGGCGCGCTGTAGACGCCGGCAAATTTCCGCACTTCGTCCGGATCTCTTTCTTCAATGACGATATCCTTGCCGGAGGCGATGGAGAAGTCAAATGTCGAGAACGGGGCAGCGATGTAGAATGGGATATGG
>JAIJLI010000017.1 GCA_022722495.1 Dialister sp.
GAGGTTGATGATGTGATACTCAGGATATTTGTTCACGAAAAGTCTTACTACGTGTGAGCCGATGAAACCAGCACCGCCCGTGATAATGATATTCTTCATCTTCTTAATATTCTAAATTCTTCTTTAATGTTACATCTGCTTCGTCAAGGATTGAAAGCAGATACTTTCCATAGTCGTTTTTCAGCATTGGTTGAGCATTCGCTTTCAATTGCTCAGCAGAAATCCATCCCTGTCGGTATGCAATACCTTCCAAGCAAGCAACCTTCAAACCCTGGCGCTTCTCCAAGACCTCAATAAAGGTAGATGCCTCTGAAAGGGAATCATGGGTTCCGGTATCGAGCCATGCGAATCCTCTTGCCATGGTCTGAACCTTCAGCTGCTTATCCTTCAGGAACTCCTGGTTCACCGTTGTGATTTCCAACTCACCACGAGCAGAAGGCTTAATATGCTTGGCTACTTCCACCACCTTATTAGGATAGAAGTATAAGCCCACTACAGCATAATTGCTCTTTGGATGCTCAGGCTTCTCTTCGATACTCAGGCAATTGCCTTGTTCATCAAACTCTGCCACGCCATATCGCTCTGGATCGCTTACTCGATAACCAAATACAGTAGCTTTGTTATTCTGCTCTGCATCTACTACAGCCTGATGCAACATCTGGTTCAAACCAGCACCATAGAAGATGTTATCTCCCAAAACAAGGCAAGCAGAATCATCACCAATAAACTTTTTACCGATTATGAAAGCCTGTGCCAAGCCATCTGGAGAAGGCTGCTCAGCATACTCGAACTTCACTCCAAACTGGCTTCCATCACCTAAGAGACGCTTGAAACCAGGCAAGTCGAATGGAGTTGAGATAATCAGAATCTCACGGATACCAGCCAACATCAACACCGAGATAGGATAATATATCATCGGCTTGTCAAAGATAGGAATCAGCTGCTTGCTGATACCTTTGGTTATAGGGTACAAGCGCGTACCGCTACCACCTGCTAATACTATTCCCTTCATAATTCCATTGTTTTTATATCAACTTAGAAGAAGCATTTACATTCTTCATCCGTGAGTTGCACACCATATAATGACGCAACTTTTGACCTTATATATCCGATTCTACGATCCCGATCAAGAAGATAAATAGAATTAAAGCCTCTATAATCAATCCACTTCGGATGTGTTTTGCCTATATTTTTCCAGTTAATGTGACATTCTATAGCCCGAACTATAATATCCGCTATATTTTTCAAGTTTGCAGTGCAAACAATAAAATCATCAAAATTAATTTGATTAGCGGATTGCAAAGCACTAGGCTGATGTGGATAAGTTTTCAAAACTTGATTTTTCGACTTTTGAACCTTATTAAAGGCTGAAATATATGTAGAAACAGGCAGCATATGAGCCACAGCATTTCGTCTTAGCCGATAGAAATCAAACATTTCTGTTTTATAGGAATCTATAGATACATTTATTCCTTTACTTTTCAGCTGTCTTAGCACTTGACATAACTTAGTACAACGCTTCTTATAATAAGTTTTTTGAATTTTAATTTTAATTCCAAGCTGCGCTAAGTCCTCAACCAGTTCATTCAAGAAATAGTCAAAATTTGCATAAGGATATACCAAATATGCTGCATACATATAGTTTTGGAAATCAGGTAATTTAAAACCACCCAGATTAACATGGACTTGAGCAGACAATAACTTCATATAATTGTCTAGGACCAAAGCAGAATCCGCCTTCTGTTTGTTGCTCAAATCATTCATTAATACACGATATGCGCATTCTTGAAACTGAATAAGAGAATCAAAATCACCACACTTCTTCCAAAACTTACGATTACAAGGTAAATCGAAAGATGTACCTCTACAAGCATTACGTTTCATACACTACATAAAATGTGAAATCAGACAAGAAAGATGCTTTTCCGCAGGAAGCAACCAACAAATGGTTGCCTTCCATACGGAAAATATCTTGTAATACATTATCGAACATGATGCAACGCAACCTCTATTTCACGTTTTAGATTGTTTGCACTTGGATTATCAGGATTATAAATAAGGTATGCATCTACTTCCGACGAAGCCTTATAGAGGAGAGCAACATTCCCTGTACTTCGATACAGACCAAACAAAACCATAGCGTTATTTAATCTTTCTTCCATACTGATAAACTTGTTAAAAGCACAAGACTTTAATCCTTACTTATTCGTAAACTCCACAATCAACTTCACAATCTTATCAATTTCCCAATCTGTCAATTCATAGAACAATGGCAATCTTACCAAGGTATCACCATATCTATCACAATTTGGCAGCTCTCGGCCATCATGCTTGTTCTCATAAAACTTGCTGCTATGCAATGGCAGGTAATGGAATGTGGTCTGCACATCATTCTCCTTCAAGAATTTCATCAAAGCAGTACGATACTCCAAACTTGGACAGAGCAGATAGAACATGTGAGCATTGTTGGTTGCATATTCAGGGATATAAGGCAACTTCATTTCATTGCCAATCTTACCATTCAAGCCCTCGAAATAACGGTTCCAGATATGTTTGCGCTTGCCCTGAATATCATCAAGCTGCTCCAACTGAGCCCAAAGATATGCAGCATTGAACTCTGATGGCAAGAATGAAGAACCCATATCTACCCAACCATACTTGTTGACCATTCCACGATAGAACTCGGCACGGTTGGTACCCTTCTCCCAAATAATCTCGGCACGACGAACAAAACGCTCGTCATTGATGACGCACATACCACCTTCACCACTACTGATGTTCTTGGTCTCATGGAAAGAGAAAGCTCCCAAATGGCCAATGCTTCCTAAAGGACGACCTTTATAGAATGAATCGATGCAATGAGCCGCATCCTCAACTACCAGCAAATTATGCTTCTCTGCAAGAGCCATAATGGCATCCATGTCACAAGCAACACCTGCATAGTGAACCACAGCAATCACCTTGGTCTTGTCATTGATCAATGGCTCAATCTGCTCAACCTCCATGTTAGGATTTTCCGCAGAGCTGTCTGCAAATACAACCTTTGCACCTTCACGAAGAAATGCCAAAGCTGTAGATACAAATGTATAAGAAGGTACAATCACCTCATCGCCAGGCTTCAAATTGCAAAGCATAGCGCACATCTCCAAGGCATCAGTACCAGATGTAGCAAGAAGACACTTCTTGAAGCCATACTTCTGCTCAAAGAAGGTATGACACTTCTTAGTAAAATCACCATTGCCACTCATGGTTGTTGAATGACAAACTTCCTCCAAATACTTCAATTCTCTTCCCGAGAAATAGGGTTTATTAAATGGAATCATAACTTATAAAATTTAATGTTATTTACAAATTGCACGTGAATACAATATTTTGAAAGATATTGCGTTTATCAAATATGAAGCAAAACAAAGACATAAAGAAGAACTTATCCGAACGCATCCAAGATGTGTTTGCGAAGTCTCTTGCCTTTATTCTCTCCATATATTTTCGTATAACCGGTCAGAAAGAACTCTAACCCTTCAATGCATTCAAGTAATATTGAAGCATCTTTTCGGCTTCAGTCTTTGAATCAAATCCAGCATCAGCCACTTCCTTGGCATGACTTCTGCGAACAGGAATATTCTTCTCAACAACAGGGATAATTTTCTCGGCCCACGCTGCTGCACCTTCATCCAAGTTGATGAAATGTCCCAGTTCACAAGCACTAGCTTCTGGAGTAACAGCCGTTGAAAAGAACATTGGTAAACCACAACTTTGGCTTTCCAATCCCACAACAGGCAATCCTTCATAGCGGGAAGGCAAAAGGAAGGCATCGAAAGCGTTATAGAACTGCTGGATATCCTCTCTTCTTCCAAGCCAGGACATGGCAGGTTCAATACCGGTTTCCTTGATACGCTCTTTCATCTTCTCCTCTAAGACGCCAGCACCAATGATAACAAACTGGGCGTTTTTCTGACGCTTATAGATTTCACTCATCACATCTATCAGAAACAGAGGATTCTTCTGATGCTCAAATCTTCCGATAAAGCCATATACCACCTTATCCTCCCAACCAAACTTCTTGCGAGTCTCGTTACGGAGTTCTGGCTGATAAGAATTAAACTCAGTATTGATAGCCGTCTTGAAGATTGCAATCTTTCCTTCATCAAATGCTTTCTTACCGAACTGGAAGATACCACAATCCTCTCCACATGCCATGTAATGAGTGGCATAGAGATGAGAAAGCGGACGAAGCATATACTTTACGTATGTTTTCCACTCACCAGGAGCAGCCATTGATAAAGATTCTGAGATACGAACCTTTACGCCAGCTTTCTTGGCTGCATACATAGGGAAGAAATTCATCATACTGTTGTAAGCATGAACCACATCATACTTTTCTTTTTTGAAGAGTTCATACAAGGCATCAGTATGCCCCTTGAGTTTCTTGAAAGATGGCACGATAAACACACGACCACCTAATGCTTCAATCTCCTCCTGTGGAATGGCATTAGAGTCATCGTTGCATACGATATCCATCTGTACTTGGGTCTTATCTATATGGCGGAAGTACTCCATGATAAGATTCTTCTTACCACCAGACAAGATAGGGCCACCTATAACTGCTACTTTAATCATAATGCTTAATAATTATAAAATCCTTTCTTAAGTAGAAAATGCTTAACTCTAGCAATTGGATCAAGCAAAACATATAAATGCAAACGTAGAAGGATCAAAACAATTTTTCGGAAAATATCCATATTCTCCCAACTCGTTTTCTTTATAGACTCTTTAAACAGAGGCTCATCATGAATCACTTTTGAATAATGTGAAAGTTTTTGAGACAATGAGTTAGGATTCATCGGACTAAAATATGTATTCATAGCAATTGCCATCAACATATAAGTTGTTCTCTCATAAAAAGCTTTTATAAATTTATCTTTCATAACAAAGCCTTCTATATCTTCACGGATAACACGATAGCAATCTGCTAAGAATTTCGTATTATTTTCGTCAACCTTCTTCGAAATAGAATTAGGAACATATCTATAATGATAAAAACACCTATTTATATATAGAGCTTTATGAGCGTAATAAAAAGCTCTCAAAGAAAATTCAACGCCCTCAGAGCCCTGTACCAAACGCTCATCATGATATATTCCATGCTTTTTGGCATAATCCATTCTGACTAGCTTACACACACCATCAGAAAGACCATACTTGTAAATAAGCGTTTTTACAGATAGTTGCTTACATTCATTTTCATCATATAACGTAAAAGGTGCTGATTTATCAGACCATTTATCTATGGCTTTTCCGTCTAATTCTTCAATATATCTCCAATAGACAATATCAAGTCCTTGGTATTCAGAGATGAACTTTGACAAAACCTCACATGTATCAATGTCAAACCAATCATCACCATCCAAATATGTAATCCATTCTCCTGTTGCATGATGATAGCCAACATTTCTCGCCTGAACTAGCCCTTTATTGTCATGAATCGACTTAATACGACTATCCTTAACAGCATATTCATCACAAATTTCAATGGTTCCATCAGTTCCACCTACAACTAATAACAACTCCCAATTCGAAAAGGTTTGATTCAATATAGACTCAACACATTGTCGAATATAAGGAGCAACATTATAACTTGGAACCACAATACTAATTAAAGGATTCTTTACCATTATACTAATTTTTTAATCAAAAATTTACACCACATAGGAATCATACTTTTAAGTTTTACCTTTAACGATGGGCTAAAACTTGCAGCAAATGTATTACTGAACCAATTTGGGGTGTTAATACCATCATAGATAAAATCTCTAATAGCTGCTTCACGTTTCGTTGGTTGCACCAAATTTCCATTATGTCTAGCCACTTTTTCAAATGTACTTTCTAAAGAATAAAACAAAGTAGAATACTTAGCCCATACAGTTAAGCCTTTCTGAGTATTTATCAAGATACAAGAAACACCTTTATTATTAAAGAATGAAGGATGCTCCTTTTCTATTCCCCAATAATCACCTATAGTTATATCGCCAGCACGTTGAGGATTACAATAATGACATTGAAAACAACACTCACGATATGTAAAACCTTCCAAGAAACGATAATAGTACGGGTCTATAGTACAAGATTTACGCTCGGACTTTTTACTGTACTTAAACATATAATCCAACCCCCATCCATATCGTTTATCACGAAAATCATAGTCAAGGATTGGTGACTTTTTTTTCTCCCCTAGCCAACTTATATACTTTTTAAACAAAAGCGGACTTGCAACACCATGACAAATCAAATCTATGGTGAAAAGATTCTCATAATCTTTTTTCAAGTACGCTTTCAATCCTGCTATTTGGCAACCAGTACCACTAAAAAGAACCTTTCGCCCATCTTTTAGGTACTGCTTTACCTCTGTAAACGTATGTCTAGTATCAGCCTGAACATATTTACTACTAAGAATAGGACTAAGTTCGTCTAAAGTAGAAGCACAAACATGATGAGCATTCCATTCTTTATCATACACAACACCAAATACGACACCTCCTTCGTTTATCCACGCTTTTGCTATACCAGCAAAAGCACCACCAGAAGCACTTCGGTAAAGCATTCCATCATCCTTTAGTCGAATTGCAAATACACTCTGTGAATATTTCGTATCTACAGGAGTGTTTTGAGGACAACGAGCCACACACAATCCACAATCCACACACAGTTCTCGGTTGATTTCGGAAGTCAAAAAACCTTCTTCATCCTCAACCATAGAGATTGCATGATGTGCACACAATTGCTCACAAGCTCGGCATCCAGTACATAAATCTGTAATTTTCTCCATTAACTAATTGCTTTTTTGAGAAATTCCCAACCTATTTTTCTTTGCTTTTCTAAAATCTTATTTACATCCGTAAAATCAACACCAGTATTATCGACAAATGAAAAATCATCAAAATTCTTCAGATGTCTATTTTCCAGTCCTACTAATTTTAACAAACTTGCCAATCTACTACTATAGCTGTTTGGATAAATACAAATCATAGGAGTGTTCAAATTACAGGAGAACGCTGTAGCGTGGAACGAATCAGTAATTACGCAACCAGCATTAGCTATAAGACCAATAAAGTCTTCAACATTCGGAATCAGTTCAGCCTTACCACATCGTAAACCTTGATAGTGACGAATACAAAACCGGACCAACTTCCAGCCTTTTCTTTTGGCAAATTCCTTGGCATATCTATCAAAATTTGAATTAGTATTCAATTGATAAATCAACACATACTTACCTTTTTCATATTTCGTCTTATATGTATTACCCAATACCGAAATCCAAAACTCTTTATTGACTTGCAAAGTTGGATCCAAGACATGAGTAGCAGAAGGCAAACCCAATTGCTTTTCAACTATATCCTTCGCACTTGCTTCTCTAACAGAGATATACTGATAACGAGAAAGCAAAGCCTTTGTCTCATCGACTTCCCAATCATCAAGTTTATTTTTACCTATACTAGCTGCATAGGATATTTTCTTAACATCATCAGGAACAAACTTTAAGAACAGTTCAGGCAATATTCCATTATTCCATCCTGAATTCCAAGTCTGGTCACTTCCTGTACAATAGATATCACTTGTGATAGGAAAGTCTTTAAAATCTTCTATACAACAATATTCCTTCTCCTGCTGGGTTAAATATTTCTTTATGAATGCCTTGAAAACCTTATCCTCCTTTATAAAAGATGGAATCAAAATAAACGGATATACCAATTTAGAAAGAAATCCCTTTCTCTGTGTAAAAGAATGAACTCTATCTAAATAGGACAGTTTCCCATTCTTGTCATAATTAATAAAATCAACTATACACCCTAGTTCTCTAAAAACTTCTTGTGTTGCCAATGCCTGAAGCACAGAACCATAGTTTCGAACATTTTGAAGGGTAATGATTGTTATTTTTTTCATAATTATTCCAAAGCTTTTATTAATTTACGAGTACATGCCTCTAAAGAATAATTCTCTCTAATAAAATTCAACATTAAAGACTGAGATAAATCTTTATTTAAACATTTTACTATAGCTTTTCCTATATCATCTATATTATATGGGTTAACTAATTCAGCATGTCCATCCCAATATTCCTTTGGTGCTCCAATATTGGTTAATACTATTTCTGCACCATAAGCAGCAGCTTCCAAAGCTACCATTCCTACACCTTCCAATAAACTCGGCAAAGCAAAGACTTTACATTTCTTATAATAAGCAATCAGTTCTTCATCGCTAAGCATTCCCACATATTCAATATTAGAAGCCCCATTTGTAAGCGAATCTAGCCATGCCTTATCATCTTCCCCATGCAATGCACCTGCCAATTTTAACTGAAATCCATATTTTTTTGCAGCTTCTATTAAGCGAGATACATTTTTATTTTCGGCCCGAAGTCGACTGCAATGAAAACAAAAGTTCTCCTTATCAGGCATTTCGTTTGCAACATCAAACCTCAAAGATAAAGGTACTTTTTTTATCTTTTCCAGATCAACATCACAACATTCATTTAAATATTCTGTCTCTTGCTGACTTCTTACCAAATATCGCTTTGCATTTCGACCATATAGGTAAAAATCATGATGCTGAGAAGAAAGGCCAAAATGTTTTTTAAATCCCCAATATTTGAAGAAAAATTTAAATTTTGGCTTAGACCACTGAGGATCAATAATTGGAGCTATAGCAATATTAGGATTTATTTTTGCTAGCCATCTAACCAAAACTGGGAACATTTCACCATAGGCAAGGATTATAATCCAATCATAGCTTCCCCAATCATTTTCATCCCAAAAATTAATTAAATCACATTTGTGACCCAATTTTACTAAACCATCATGCCACATAATACCTTGTAGACGAACACCACCTCCAACGGATATAGCAGCATTACTATTAATTATTGCTATTTTCATTTTACTAGTTTTTTTATTATAAATAATAACAAACAATACACAATGACAGCTTGCCATCCGTTACGTAAGACTGTCGTAAGGACTCCAGCCAAACCAGTTGAATTATTGAATAACAAGAAATACCTAAACATATCAGTCAAGACAGGTAAAGGAAAAACTAAAGAAGATACTGGAGATAATTTCACCAATGACGAAAGGAAAAAGAAATAAACAAAATAAATAAAAATACTATATATAAAATATTTCTCACCCCATAAATATAATCCAATACCTACATCACCAGCAACTCGATATCCGTGATAAAAACCAATATTTAAACTCTCCATTGATAATAAATCTCCAGGAGTATATTGTAACTCAAATTTATTAATATGGATACCTAAAGCATTAAGTATAGGAGTCGGCAAAACAAAAAGGATTTGATTTGCCATATACTCATGCATTATAGGATTATCAAAGCCAAGTTTATGTGCATAGGCAATAGTCATATCACAAACTCTCAAGTTGCAAAAACGATCAAGCATAATATTGTCTACATAATATTCACTCCAACCAGACAAATTATCACCTCCATTATCAGTCCTAAGTAAAAAGGCATTATATAAGTAATGAAGTTTCTCCTTATCTTGATAAAGATCAATAATATTATCGAAAGTCTTTGCTGCGCCAGTTTGTTCAGAATTATCACGTCCCAAGGCCATTGCTGCTGCCAGATCAGCAACAGGACCTGTTACAAGATAAATTGCAATAAAACAATAAATAACACTTTTTCTTGAAAAAAGCTTTTTATTCTCTGAGAACAAAGGTACTATATAGCACATCGCAATGGTAACAAAAGAACTAAATATCATAGTTCGCTTTCCTGTTGCCAGTCCTAAAGCTGCTAAAACTATAAGATATATAATGATTGGACGTTTCTCAGTCTTTGTAAATGTGTTATTTGAATATAACTTCTTAAAAAGAAGTAATATCGGAAAGCATGCAAAAACTTTAGTTACTCCTAGCAAATGACCAAAAAGGCCCAAGTTCTCAGCTTCTGCATCTTCAGTACCCATTATCGTCAATAAGAAAACCTGACTGAAGATTCCAATAAAACCCATTACCCATATTTGTTTGTCTGAAGGCGGAGTGAAATATCCTATTTTATTCCATAATTTCGACAACACGTTATTGGGGCGATAAATACGAAGACAAAGTCTAAAAGCTAGTATCAGCATCACTAAATTCAACAACTGATAATTGAATGTCAAATACGGATTCTGGAATCTAAAAGTTAAAGGCTTTCCCTCCACCAGAGTCATCAATAAAGGCATAAAATAGAAACAAATTCCCAATCCAAATAACGAGATAAATGGCAAGAAACATTTCTTGGCATTCCTATATTTCATTACAAAAAAATGCAGAAATAACCATCCTATGATAAAAGTTCCGCAACCATATATATTCTCTATCTCTGGATAAAAAACCATTTCGAACAGAGACAAAACACAAAGGAGAATAAGAATCCACTTTGATATATTCGAAACATTGTCTTTAATTAATGAATTATTCATAATTACAGATAATTATTCCTTTCCAAATGATGAAATAATACGTTCCATCATATTCTTATATACATCTACTCGTTTTACAGAAATTGACTTTACATTGTCTATTGGAAAATTATGAAGTTTTTCTATAATCTCTTCTACTGTTGTATTACATTTCCCTTTCTCTATTGAACACCAATAATCAGTCAACCCATATTGGCTAAGTACATCATAGACTTTACTACTCTTAGAAGTTTTTTTCTTCCCCCAAAAATCCACGATGCCCCAATTGTCTATACTAAAACATGGAACACCATTAGTTAGACTTGAAACAATAGGATGCATATTGCTTCCAATATATGCTGAAGCATATTTAATTAATCCAAACCAATCAAAAGGATTCAATGGCAGTTTGATTTCGTAATTAAAAGGATGCTTATAAGCATATACACCATCAATATTAAAAGCAATACATTCCTTGCCTTTTTTCTTTAGTAACTCGTTCATTTTTTCTAGCTCTTCATAAGTAAAAACTTGTGAACGCAAGCCAATAAGCACATAATTCTCGGGCAAGTCAAACTTTTTTCTGATGTTATCTTCAGAAGGTATTAAATCTCCTAAATTATAATTCAACGCAAATACCGGATCTGGAGTAACCTCAATTTCTGCATTTGGCTGAGCTGCATGCATCAAATCTCTTGTCCATGCATCTCTTACAGAAATATACTTCATACTATTAATCTGCTTTGCTAACTTTCTTAATGTAATTTTACTAAAAATATGATACTTACTATTCTGAGATGATACCGACATCATCGCAGTAGGTATTTCACTAGAAAAACCTACACCCCAAAAAGGATTAGGGAAACGGCGTTCTTGCTGCAATGGTTCAATCCAAAAAGGGCGATGTTTTCCAAGCTTTAAAGTTGAAAATAATGGCCAATGTTGTGCTACAGCATCAGAACCTATTATAACGGCTTCTATACATTCCTCTTTTATAACATCAAAGACCTGCGAACAAGAATGTACATGTCGAGTCTGATTTTTAATATTTTCATTAACAAACTTTGCATGTTCTAATGTCTGTAATGATTCTACACGATGCTGCAACTTTCGTTTATAATCCGATATACTGTTCATTAAATCAGTTTGCCACGAACTATAGTTAATAAAAACTGGAACATGTCCATGATTTTTCAAATAATAATATGTTGATGTAGCTTGAAGATTAGCTCCAAAATTTGCCACATTCAAAAAAGTTAAAACACCAATTTTCATATTTAACGTCCTCTAATTATATTTTTCACTTTTATAAATCCTTCCTCACCAGCTATGCTTACAATGGCTTTTCTTGCAGCATTAACAACAAGCTTATCTGCCGATTTCTTAAGATTAAGCATCGTAAACAATGCCTTATTCTCATCGTCCTGTTCTGTAAATATCTCAAAAACAATAGGCTTATCTCCTATTTCTGGATTCAAGAATTTCTCTTTAACCGAATTAAACTCTTCCTTATTGGTAGCAGAAAGATATTCATATCCCAAATCATCAGCAAAATGCTTCAATAAATTCAATGACTTATTACCGAAATGCCCACCTGCAGAAATATAAGGGTCAACTACAGAATTATCATATTTAGAAGCAGGATGGATAAAATTGCGGAACTCCATTCCTTTTCCATTATTTACCACCAACACACGAACATTATTACCTACATGACGATTGCCCAATGAATTCATATCATAGAAGAATGACAAATCACCCACAATACCATAATAAAGTTTATCTTTGTGAACCAAGGAAGAGCCAATCAATGCAGAGATTCCACCATCTATACCAAAGCCTCCAGTACAAGCAAAACCATTTATTGAATTAGCAACCTCAAAGAAATTCCAAGCTCGCAATGAGTTAAGAATTGCATATTGCATAACACTATTTTCCGGAATGCCAGATGACAACTCTCTTGCGGCCCAAATATTTGAGAAAGGCAAATCAGAAGGTACACAATCCATCAAACACTTATAATCATTTTTACAACTCTCAAAGAATGACGTATCTCTTTCATTTAGGTCTTTCATCAATGAATATTTTTCAAAGAAATCCTGCTCACGCATATAAAACATTGCAGACAAATGATGAGTTAAATCTCGTATTACCCCATCTTCTGCAACACGCCAAAATCTTTTTGCTTTAGGAGCAAGCATTGCCATCTCATAAGAGCCAGTAATATCACCAATTCCTATCATTAAATCAGCACTAGCAGCTACGCTGAGATACTGCTTCTGACCACCTAACACAGCACCTAGCACTCGATATTTTCCATGATAATTGCTTGTATGATCACAAAGTACAATACCATTATATTTCTCACAAAACATATCTATAGAATTGATCACCTCCTTAGTAAATGGTTTATGTGAGCCAACAAATATAGCTACCTTTTTGCCATCAATAGAAGGCAACTCATCATGCTCTGTTACATATTTAATGTTACGAACATTCTTCAATTCTTTCACGGAAAAATCAAAACTACTTTCTGTTTCAAGATTGATATGAACAGGACCACCACCATTAACTTTTAAAGCAACCATTGCTTGATTCAACTTCATCTGACAATCCCATTCATCATCTAAACAGCGCACTAATGGAGCAAATACACTTAAATTACAAATATCGTTAGATACTGCTGTTCTATCAATAACCTGCGCACAAAGATGTCCAATATGTGAAAGAGGACGTGTGGAAGTTACAGCTAGAATAGGAAGATGACGATAATAAGCCTCTGTCATTCCTGAAAAATAATTTCTAGACGCTGTAGCTCCAGTACATGTAAGAACAACCGGTTCACCAGACTCTTGAGACAATCCTACAGCCATATATGCCGCAGAACGTTCATCAACACAAGAGTACATCTCAAATCCTCCATCATTTTGACAACTCAAAACAAAAGGAATATTAGTGGAACCTGGACTTGCAACAATCTTTTTGATACCATTTGCTTTCAGCAAACCTATTAGTATCTGAACATTACGTTCACTTGAATACATTTCTTTCATATCTTATTTGTTTCTATTTTAATGGTAATATGGTTCTTCTTAATAAATATTTAATTTTATCTTTTAATGATGGAATTTCTGCCAATGGCATCCACTCACCTGTAATTCTATCATACATGGCAAAA
Organism: Dialister sp.; assembly: GCA_022722495.1. Lineage (GTDB taxonomy): Bacteria > Bacillota > Negativicutes > Veillonellales > Dialisteraceae > Dialister. The sequence goes on from JAIJLI010000017.1 coordinate 13,644, forward strand.
TCACCATAACCACCAATTCTGTAAGAGGGATGATGTATAAAATCTCTAAGACACTCTTCCATACCTTCTAAAGTAGGCTTAAAAGTATCTACATCAATATATCGAGCTATCTTGCTGTTGTCAAAAACACGATTATAGTAGCGATCGTATTTCACCTGCCATTCATGACCTTTAATCTTCATCCGAGGATTCTCTTCTAACATTAACACCTTGGGCTTTTTGCCAAGTTCCTCCTCCAAGACACGAAGATACATATCAAAAATCTCTTGCCATTTATGATGTTCAGCTATTGTGATATGGAATATCTCGCCCAAAGCACTATCTTCACCCAACAGAGCCGCTATACCTCGAGCCACATCATAACCATATGTTAACGTTGTTGTTTTAGAAGCAATATCCTTAGAGAAGACGATAGTTCTATCATGAAGAGCCTGATATAACCAATAATCTTTTTCCAAGACTCCTAATTGCAGACGTATTTCACTATAGGTTATGTAGGGACGAATTATCGTCCAATTCTTATATTCTGAATTAAACAAAACATTTTCCTCTCGTGCCTTACTCAATGCATATTCATCTGTTTTCAGATATTCTTCATCCTTACATACATCAAGGAGTCGAGGAGACTGCTCTGTTATCGGCTCTTTACTATCAGCATAGACTCTCGATGAAGACAGGAATACATATTGTTTACAGGCATCCAACAGCAGATTCACTCTGCAAGCAAATTCAGAAGTATTGTAAATCATAAAGTCAACAATTACATCCCATCTCTTCATATTTAATACTTGATCTAGAAAATTGTCATCATGCGCATTACCTTGAATATAAGTTACTCCAGGTCTATTCTGCCGTTGGCTTCTGGATGTTACAAACACATCATGCTTGCCATCATTTAATATTTGTACAAGGTGGTTGCCCATAGCACCAGTTCCTCCCAATAACAATATGGATTTATTCATAATTTATCTTGAAATTATCGTTTATCTATTACTATTTTTCTTACCTTTTCTATTACCATTCTTCTTTCTTCAGTAGTAAGACCTATTAAATAAACTACTAGGCCAATTGCAATACAACTAATCAATGTAGTTACTAAAATCCTCAATATACTAGGTGGCATAATAAAGGGCACAACTAAAGATATAAGAATACTCAATATAGCTACAGGAATGAATCTTGCTAAAACTATCTTCAGATATTGTATCATCGGCAAATTTATTTTTTGCTGAACAACACGCAGACGCACATAAAGCACTATGCAATAGATGATAAAATAAATTATATAAGTAGATTCAGGAGTGGCACCTAACTTGTATGCGACCCAAGTAATTGGAAATACCAAACCACCCCAGAACGTTACATACACTTGATATTTTTTAATATCACCTGATGCAAAAATTGCAGTCATCAGACTGTTGGAAAGAACATTATCCATCAATATGCCTAACAAACCCAACCTAAAAAACAACACAGCATATTCTGGCGGATTCTTTAACCATAATTCAAAAATCATAGGAGTTTCTATTGTTAGTGGTATAGCCATCAGCAGAAATAGAAATGCAGAAAATTTAGAACTACGACAAACAAGAGAATGCATATAAGCCATATCACCTGCAGCATACGACTTAGTAATCTGTGGATTTACGGCTGTAGTGAAACTTTGCACAAACTGAGTTATTGCAGCACTTGCTTGGACTGCAATACCTCTAGCAGCATTAACAGCTACACCAAAATACAAATTCATCAGGATGTTTACGCCCTGAGTATTTAGGGTTCCTGCTGTAACTCCAAGAAAGTTCCAACCTGCAAAGGATACCATTTCTTTCAAAACAGCCTTATCACGTACCAGATGATAGCTACACTCTTCAAAATTACGTTTGCTGTAAATACCATATATGAATCGTATAATTAGAGCTTCCAACAACAACAGAACACCATATGAAGACAATCTATCATAAGGTGAAAGCATAATAGCATAAGCCACCGCTAATTTCAAAGAAATATCTAGGATGGAAATATATGCGTATGCTCCCATCTTCTCATGGGCTATTATTGCAGAATTATAAGGTACACTTAATAAATTCAAAACAAATATTCCTAAAGAGCATTGTAAAATATAATTAGCCGCTTCCATTCTCTCTGGAGGAATATTCATCTGGGAATTAAGAAACCAAATTCCACCAATTTCTCCTATTAGGACAATTATAAACGAAAGACCTAACTGTATATTTACACTAGTAGAGAATATTGTTCGTAACTTGTCAATATCTCCCTTGCCTAGTTCAAATGTTATGAACCTACTTATTGCTGACGTTAAAGAACCACTTACAATCGTAAACATCGCCACTATACCACCAACGACATTATATATACCAAAATCCTCAACTCCTAAAGTGTTAAGAATAACACGACTGGTGAATAAACTCACCACCATAAGGAAAAGCATTCTGAAATAGAGCAAGATTGTATTCTTAGCAATTCTCTGATTCTTATTTGATGTTTGATTCACAATACGTTTCGTATAAAAAGGCAGGCTTCATGCCAAGAGCAGAAAAGTAGCTTAATAAAAATAAGCTCCAGGCACTTAGCCTGCCACAATGTTTTTTATTTAAAAATGACTAATTTCCTGTTTACTTGTATAAATCAACATGAATACCGAATGGGCTATCGAAGTCTTTTAACAACGGAAGCTTCGTATCTTTCTCAGAGAGATTAACATTCTCTGCAGGAATCTTCCAATCGATACCGAGGGTGTCATCGAGGATAGAGATACCACCATCTGCTTCCGGATGATAGAATTCATCACACTTATATTGAAAAACGGCAGTTTCACTTAACACTGCGAAGCCATAAGCAAAGCCTCTTGGAATAAAGAACTGCAAATGATTATCTTCAGTTAATTCTTCAGAAACGTACTTGCCATAAGTAGGTGAACCTTTACGAATGTCAACAACTACATCAAGTACCCTTCCTTTTACGCAACGAACCAGCTTACTTTGAGAGTACGGTGGACGCTGAAAGTGCAAACCTCGTAGCACTCCATAAAAACTCATACTTTCATTATCTTGACAAAAGTTTATCTTGTGTCCTATGATAGGAGAAATCTTATCATTGAATTCTCGTTCATTAAAGCTCTCCAAAAAATAGCCTCTATCATCACGGAAGAGGTTAGGTTCTATCATGAGAACGCCATCTATATCTGTCTTTATTATATTCATCGTTATTTTATTTTTCAAATTCCTTAATCCTCTGCTCCTCTTTCAAGGAGCAGACAAGCAGCTGTCCATTCTTCTCGGCTACAATATAGCCATCCAAGCCTTGAACTACCACCTTGCTTTCATCGGCTGCATGAACCACGCAGTTCTTGCATTCATACAAGCGGATGTCCTTGCCTACTTTGGCATTGCCATCCTCATCTTGTGGGAGCAAGGTACGGAGGCTGCCCCAGCTACCTAAGTCACTCCAGCCAAACTCGGCTGGCAACGTATAGATATCCTTCGACTTCTCCATTACCGCATAGTCAATGCTTATCTTCTCGCAGGTTGGGAAGAGTTTGCCGACCACCTCTTTCTCCTGTTCGGTATAGAAAGAAGGTGCCATCTCATCCATGATGCTGGCAAGGTTTGGCTGGAAGGTTCGGATTGCCTTGCTGATGGTATCAATGTTCCATACGAAGATTCCGGCATTCCAATAGTAATTGCCAGCGGCAAGGTATTGC
>JAIJLI010000344.1 GCA_022722495.1 Dialister sp.
AAAAAATGGACAGTCACTTTGGTCAACTGGATGCCAAAATGATTGGACAGGATTTTTCTATCCATGCGGAAAGTTTAGCGAATGCAGGCATCGACAGCGCTGTGCTTTGGAATTATCAAGAGAAAGATGCCGATAAACTGAAACAAATCGGGATTCCTACTGTCATGATCAATAATGACAGTGTAGATACCCTGAAAAAAAGCTTCCTCATTGTTGGGCAGATGCTTGGAAAAGAGGATCGGGCAAAACAGCTCAATGCTTACTATGATCATGCGTATAGTGAAATCACAGCTCACAAAGCAGAGGTAGAAAAAGCAGATAAACCAACGATTCTGTTTTTGAAAAACAGCAAGCTGCGTCTCCAAGGAAATAATAATTTTATTCACGAAGCCATTCAAATTGGCGGTGGTGCCAATCCATTTGAGCAGGAAGCAAACTCAGACAGCAACAAAGATATTTCAATGGAAGAAGTGTATCGCATCAATCCGGATATTATTCTTCTGAGTAATTTTGATACCTTTATTCCGGACGATTTATATGAAAATAGAATTCCTGGACAGGATTGGAGTACCGTGAAGGCAGTTCAGAATCACCACGTATATAAAGTACCGATGGGTATATACCGCTGGGATGCACCGGGGGTAGAGACACCGCTCATGATGAAATGGTTGGCCACCCTCTTACAACCTGAAATTTTCAAAGATATTGATGTGAGAAGAGATACCAAGGCTTTTTATAAAGATTTCATGCATTATGATTTGTCTGATGAAGATCTGGCTATGATCTTTGCGAATAAAGAGAATCAAAATAGCCGTTGGTGAATGACATGTGCTTGAAGGAGATATTATGAATACTATCACGGAGAGGAAGTTTCATTGCCTCTTGCTGCTGCTGATTTTTGCTTTACTGATGATGGCGGTGTGCAGTATCAGTCTAGGGAGATATTATATTTCACCTGTTCATGTGGTGAAAATTATCCTGGCTCCTCTGTATCCCATGGTACAGGATTGGTCGAATCAAGCCAGCAGCGTTATTTATACACTCCGTCTCCCCCGTGCGTTAGCTGCTATGATGATTGGAGCCGCTTTGTCTTTATCCGGGGCATCGTACCAGAGCGTATTTAAAAATCCTCTAGTGGCACCAGATATGCTGGGAGTGTCATCCGGTGCTTGTGTAGGAGCTTCCTTGTGCATTCTTCTTGGATTCTCTCAGGCAGGAGTCCAGGGAGGGGCTTTTGTCGGTGGTCTTCTGGCTGTTTTCCTGGCGGTGTCGATTCCACGCATCATAGGGAAAAATTCCATTGTTATGCTGGTGCTTTCCGGCATTATTGTGAGTGGTCTCACGGGTTCTCTTTTGGGAATTATAAAGTACCTGGCAGATAGCGATACCCAATTGCCTGCTATTACATATTGGCAGCTGGGGTCACTTGTTTCTGTGGTTTGGACGAATTTGCTATCTAGCGGAGTGCCTATCTTACTTTGCATGATTTTCATGATGCTCATTCGCTGGCGGATGAATATTCTGACCCTATCCGAAGAAGAAAATCATATGTTAGGGAAACACAACGGATTCCTCAGGTATGCAGTGATTCTTTGTGCCACCATTCTGACAGCCTGTTCCGTTTGTATCAGCGGGACCATTGGCTGGGTAGGATTGGTCATTCCTCACTTTTCTCGCATGATGGTAGGACCGGATAATCGCAAGTTATTACCCATTGCTATGGTACTTGGCGCCTTATTTCTTCTTTTTATTGATACTTTATCCAGAGCAGCACTGGATGCAGAAATTCCGCTCAGTATTTTGACCGGTCTGGTAGGTGCGCCTTTCTATTTCTATTTATTGGTACGGCAGAGGATGAAGTTATCATGAAACTGGAAGTGAAGAATTTGTCCTTTGGGTATCAGAAAGGACAGCATATATGGGAAAATGTTTCTTTTACGCTAAAGAAAGGAGAAATATTTTCCATTCTAGGGGCCAATGGAGCGGGCAAGTCCACTTTGCTTCGGAGCATCATTGGTTTCCTGCATCCTGAGACAGGCAGTGTGTTCTTTGAAGATGAAGAAGGGAATCGATATGATGCCTTCGAGGCAGGGAGTGATTTTACCAGCCATATCGGTTATGTACCCCAGATGCAGGATAATGCCTACTCTTTCGCTCTAAAAGATTATGTGCTTTTGGGGTGTGCCCCTCATTTGGGCTTATTCCAATCTCCTTCTAAAGAATATGAAGACAGAGCAGACACTATTATGGCAGAGATGGGGATTTATGATAGAAGGGATCAACCTTTCAATACGCTCTCCGGCGGGCAGCAACGGCAGGCAGTCATTGCGCGTGCCATTCTGCAGCAGCCAGATATGATCGTCATGGATGAACCTACGAATCATCTCGACTATGGGAATCAATACCGGGGCATACAAATGATAGAAAAATTAGCAGACAGAGGCATAGCGGTGATTCTCACCACCCATATGCCTGACCATGCCCTGTATCTGGGGGATCATACGGGACTTCTCATTCATCATCAGCTTCTTTGTGGTAAGACAAAAGAGGTGATCAATGAAATGCGTCTCTCTGACATGTATAAGATCCCTGTAAAAATGGTTTATGTCAAAGAAGCCAAACGGGTGATTTGTTTCCCTGCTATTTAATAGCAGGGGATGTGAAATAACGATCATCTTATTTTCGCGTTCCATCTGCCGCGGGGGACTTGCAGCTCTCATAGGAGTGACCGGGAAACCTTATCCAAGCTGTCTTTCATGCCATAGTCACCCTATCCGCCCCTTTTGGGCACCTTCCCCTAGAGGGGAAGGCTGTTAAGTTAAGCGGAAGAACGTTCTTGGCTCCCCATCGGGGGAGCTGCCCGAAGGGCTGAGGGGGCTACGTAGCGGTATTGCATGAAAGTGTTAAAATATCGATAGCATCGGACTATTCAACATAGCACGCTATACCGCTAGCATGCCCCTATTGCCTTCGGCACTTCCCCCGAAGGGGGAAGCAAGACGTTAC
>JAIJLI010000345.1 GCA_022722495.1 Dialister sp.
GTCATCCTCTTCGTCGGCGACGGCATGTCGCTGCAGGCGCGTGAAGTGGCCCGCATCCTTTCCAAGGGCATGACGAATGGCAAGTACAATGACCTGCTCGCGATGGAAAAGCTCGCGCACAATGCAGTCATCACCACGTCCGGCTATGACTCCCTCGTCACCGACAGTGCAAACTCCGCTTCCGCTTATGCAACAGGTCACAAGTCTGTCGTCAATGCCATGGGCGTTTACGAAGACTCCACCAAAGATCCGCTCGATGATCCGAAGGTAGAAAATGTCTCTGAGATCCTGAAACGTACCCGCGGCATGTCCATCGGTCTTGTCACACAGGCGGAATCCACCGATGCGACCCCGGCAGCGATGGTCGGTCACACCAGAAGAAGAGCGGCGCAGGATTTCCTCGCGAAGGACTACCTCGAAGACTACCATAGACCAGATGTCATCCTGGGCGGCGGCTCGGCTCGCTACATCCCTAAGGATGTACCCGGTTCTAAGAGAAAAGACCAGGTGAATGTCATCGAAGAATTCAAAAACAAGGGCTATACCTTCGTCGATAACTCTACCGACCTCATGAAGGCGCCGACAGACAAGCCGCTCCTCGGCCTCTTCCATACCAGCACGATGAATGTTTACATCGATCGTGAAATGGAGAAGAATCCGAAGGTGCTGAAGGGCTTCACGGACCAGCCGAACCTGATGAACATGACAAAGAAAACACTGGATATCCTCTCCAAGAATCCGAATGGTTTCTTCGCAATGATCGAAGGTGCTTCCATCGATAAGCAGCTCCATGTCATGGACTGGCAGCGTTCGGCTTACGATACCATCGAATTTGATAAATCCATCGAATATGCGGAAAACTGGGCCAAAGAGCATGGCGATGATACCCTGATCATCGTTTTGGCAGATCATGCACATGGCATGTCCATCAGCGGTACCTACCATGAAAGAGATGGCAAGAAGGGTACACAGGCAGTCAGAGTGTATGCCGATTCTATTTTCCCGACTTTCAAGGATGCCAATAAAGATGGCTTCCCGGATAACCCGGATCCGGATGTCACCCTCGCTATCCAGTATGCCAACCATCCGGAATACTATGAAAACTATCATTTCATGAAGACCCCGACCCCACCGGCGCTGGCTACCAAGGAAACCAAGGAAGAAGCTGTGCAGAACGGTGAAAAGGTGGAATACCATCAGGTGACCACGGCTTCCTCCAAGGCAAATCCGGCTCGCATCCATCCGGGGGATCCGGCAGAGCTCATGCCGGCCAATACGCCGAAGTCTGATCCGCAGGAATGCCATTCCGCTGACGACATTCTTCTCAATGCCGGCGGCCCTGGCTCCGAATATTTCCACGGCACCATGGATAATACCGAAGTCTTCTTCGGTATTATGAGAGCCTTGGGGATCGATGGAAATAAAAAAGCAAAATAAAGAGGGATGGGGATAGCGTGCTGCCGCTTTTCGGGAGGCGGCACTGAAGATCCTCATGGATCGCCCATCCGGAATCCTCTTTCTCAGGAGATGCATCCTATTGTTACGATCACTATTTTCCCTCATTCGACATTCCTTTATGGCGCTCGCCCTGGCCGGGGCAGTCACCCTGCCTGCAGCCGCGGAAGATTACTCCTTTGATGAGATCTACTCCGGCTACTCCGCAGAGGGATTGACCTTTTCGGACAAGACGATGAGCCTTGAAGGCGGCGAAGTGACGATCTCGGGCTTCATGGCCCCTCCACTGACACCGACCATACATTTCTTCGTTCTGACGGAAGTCCCGATGTCCGTCTGCCCCTTCTGTTCCAGTGACGCAGACTGGCCCGATAACATCATCGTAGTCAAGGTAGATGACTCCATCACCGCTCTCCCCTACGATACTCCCATCACGGTTACGGGCACTTTGGAGATCGGGAGTGAAACAGATGAAGAAACCGGATTCGTGAGCCAGCTGCGTATTCGAGCCACATCGATTGACAGCTGATTTCTCCAGCCGGAACCTCGTTTACCTATAAAGAGGCACCGAAAGATCGGGGCCTCTTTTTTGATTCAGAAGGAGGAATGTCGGTGAGGCACCAAAGAAAACGCCCTGATCCTTGACCGCTCATTCCTGAAAGGCTCCATCATGATCGAAATCAGAAACCTTATTTGTGAATATCCGGATGGCGCGGGGAGGATTCGTGCGCTGGATCTTCCCTATGCACGTCTTACGAATGCACCATGGGCGCTGATCGGCCCCTCGGGGAGCGGGAAATCGACGCTTTTCCATGCGGTGAGCGGCCTGCTCACGCCGACATCGGGCGAGATCGTGGTAGATGGGAAGGACGTCGCAAAGATGACGGAGAAAGAGAAATGTGATTTCCGTGCGAAAGAGATCGGCTGCATTTTCCAAAAGCCCATGCTCATGCCCTATCTCACCGTCTTCGAGAATCTCCGTCTCTCCGCATCGATTGCGGGAAAGACACTCACTCGGGAAGAGGCCGAGTGCCTGCTTGCCTCTGTCGGACTTTCTGAGTACGCACCACGAAAGGCGGACGCGCTCTCCGGCGGAGAAGCGCAGCGCGTCGCTTTCCTTCGTGCGATCCTCCGGAAGCCTGCCGTCCTTTTGGCTGATGAACCGACTGCGAGCCTGGACCGCGCAAACAGTGAGCTCATCGTAGAAAAGCTGCTGCAGTACCAATACGAGAGCGGCTGCCTGCTCCTCTGCGCCACGCATGACGAGAAGGTGCAGGCACGGTTTGCAAACAGACTGGTATTGGGGAAATAGTGGCTGGGGACTGGCAGCTAGGGATTTAGACTAGGAGACTGGGAGACATCAGCGCCTTTGTCTTTCATACCGTCCTTGCCCTATCCGCCCCTACGGGGCACCTTCCCCTAGAGGGGAAGGCTGTGATACGAGGGAAACCTGCCATTCGCAGACTTTCGGGCATCGCCCCATAAATATTTGCGGCGAAGCCGCCACCACAACCCTGAACCCTGAACCCACAACCCTGAACCCTCTGA
>JAIJLI010000346.1 GCA_022722495.1 Dialister sp.
GAAGACCAGCTGAACGCTGAACAGCAGGCAACTCTGGACAAACTCGCTGGCGAATACGCTGACGAACTCGCAAACCTCGGCGTTCGCGTAGCAAACCTCGAAAAGAAAGTCGGCAACATCTCCTGGTCCGGCGATGCTCGTATGCAGTACCAGCATCCACAGAATGAACTGGATGACACCTATGGCGCTCGTATGCGTCTGAACGTTTCTGGTCAGGTTAACGATAAAGTCCGTGTTGAAGGCCGTCTGTCTACAGAAGCTGACCTCAAAGGAAACGGTTCTGCTGATACAGAAATGGATCGCATTCATGTCGTTTACACCCCAACTGATAAACTGACCTTTGATCTTGGCCGTACTGGGGTAGGTCTGTCTCAGACTGGCATTTACATGGATGAAGATGGTATTTTCGACGGCGTTGCTGGTACCTATGATAATGGCAAATTCAACGTTGGCGCTGGTTATGGCCGTTTCAAAGGCATTTATGATAAGTGGAATAACTATGCTGACGAAGATAAACAGATTGATGCTGCTGTTCCAGAAGCTTGGTTTGTTAAAGCCGGTGGCAATGTTGGCGGCGTAGCTGACCTCTCTGCTTTCTACCTTGAACAGAAGACTAAACAGCAGGTTGCTGATCTCGGCCAGGTCGCTGGTCTCGACGTTGTACCTGAGAATCTCAAGACTTGGGGAGTAGGTGCAGCATTCAATGTAGGTGATTTCACTATTGATGGCGACTACATTAAGAATGATAGCAAGAATCTTGATGATGCAGCTATGTGGACTGCTGGCCTGACCTATGGCGAAGTTGATACTGATAAAGTTGGTTCTTGGACTCTGGGCGTTCACTATGTAGATGCTGATCCAGGTGCATACATTGGCGGTGTAACTGCTTGGGATATGTCTCAGTTCCTTGATGCATCCACTTTAGTAGGTGCTAAGTTCTGGATGGCTAAAGCAGGTGTGGCTGTACAGAAGAACGTCGAACTTGATGCTTACTACTACTTCAACGGCAAGTCCAAACTCACTGATAAAAATGGTAAGAAGCTTGATGGCGATGATATGTGGGGCATCGAACTCAACTACGCATTCTAATCTCACCTCTGAGACTAAAAAAGAACTCCTTCGGGAGTTCTTTTTTTATGGGAGATTCACGTGCGTGTCACGTCTGGGAAAACGCTGCTTCAATCGTAGAGTCAGATTCTACAAGGATTTTTATAGATAGCTTCGTCATAGCCTTCCTTACATAGCTCGCTATTCGCGTCAGGCTATTCCTCGCTATGCATAAAAATTCAAGAGTAAAATATGACAACGGTTTAATCAGTGTTTCCTAGGCTCTTTATATATCGCTTCAGGAGGAAGGCGCAGAAGTACGGGAAGGTATAGATGTTTTCCTGGCACCCGATATTCCCCCGGACGAGTTTGATGCCGCGTGAGATATCGCTGTAGTTTGGGTTATTGATGAGCTGGCGGAGGGAGGCGGCCGCGCCATTTCCTGCTTTCACTTCCAGCGGGATGAGTTCATGCTGGCTACGGATGAAGAAATCTTCTTCCAAGCTGGAATTTTCTTTCTTATAGTAGAAAAGGGGAAGCCCTGCTTTGAAGAGCGCTTCGGCGATCATATTCTCATAGAGCGCTCCCTTGTATACGCCAAGGTTTTGGTTGGCACGGAGGTCTTCTTGCGCTTCTTCGTCCAGAGAGGCGATGAGCAGGCCGGTGTCTTTGAAATAAATCTTGAAGCGGGTGGGATCCCCATTCCCTTTGAGTGGAAGCTCCGGGAAGTTCAGGCAGTAGCAGAGGTTCACCATGCCGGCATCATTCAGCCACTCGATGGCGTCCATGTAGCGCGAGAGGCGCGCACCACGAGCGACTTTTGTGATTTGGAATTTCTTGTTTTCCTTGGCGAGCTGAGCCGGGATGCTGCGGAAGATAGAGAGGACCTTCGTCTGCTCCAGTCCCGGGAGGTACTTGCGGATGTCTTCCTCATAGTCCAGAAGCAGCTGGCGCTGTTTGGGGAGAATTTGTGAGAAGTGCCTCTGCTCGATGTAGGTTTTCACGACGTCGGGCATGCCGCCCAGGAGGCAGTAGTCTAGGAAGAGCGCTCCGTATTGGTCTATTTCCAGCTGGGAAAAAGGGGTGAGGCTTTGCATGTGGGAGAGCATGTCTGTGGTGAGACTTTCTCCATAGCCCTTTGCCCAAAGAAATTCCTCAAAGTCCATGGAGGTCATCTCAAAGTCTTCCTTGTAGCCGACACTGTTGCTCTCGATCCTGCGGTAGTTCAGTCCCAGCATGGAGCCGCTCAGTATGACATCGTAATTTCCTTTGAGCTTGAAAAACTTCAGACTGGTGGCGATGTCAGGAAATTCCTGGATTTCATCAAAAACGAGAAGCGTCTCGTGCGGAATCAGCGCCGCCTCTGGTGAGAGGATGGAAATATTGTGGAGAATGTTTTCCTCGCTGTAGCCGTCAGATAGGATCTGTTTGAATTTGGGCTCTTCGACGAAATTGATGTAGAGAATATGCGGATAGTGGGATCTTGCAAAGTGCAGGATGGACTCCGTTTTCCCGACCTGCCGCGGGCCTTTGATGATGAGCGGTTTGCGATCATTTGATGCTTTCCATTCTTCCAGGAAAGCATCTATTTTTCTTCGTAGATACATGGTATCACCTCATGAGATAAAATCAGGGGATTTCATCTCATTGTACAATTTTATGAGGCATTTTTCAATGTAGTTGTACAATTTTATGAGGGTGTTTTCAGGATAGAGTGTCAATTTTATGAGCATATTTTCGGCGCTCGTGTACAATTTCATGTAAATGGCAGGCACGGATTTGGTACACTTGAGGCTGACTGCGGCATGGAGGCGCCGGGACTTCGATGTTCCTTGCTGTAGTCAGTCCCGTATGAGTAATGCTATTAAGTTAAGCGGCAGAACGTTCTTGGCTCCCCATCGGGGGAGCTGCCCGAAGGGCTGAGGGGGCTACGTAGCGGTATTGCATGAAAG
>JAIJLI010000347.1 GCA_022722495.1 Dialister sp.
CTGCATAGATTTTATCTTTTGTTGCAATAGAGCCAGTCGTTTCAATGGTGCCATTGGTTCCGCTAATGCTTACATTCTTGCCAGTGATATCACCAAGAAGAAGATCCTTATTCAGGCCTACTTTATAAGTCTTCTGCCCGTCTTGATCTGTTTCTTCTACGGTAATATTGCTACCATTGACTACTTTTGTATGTTTCCCAGCTTCCTGTTGTACAGCATGGAGCTGACTACCATTCACTGCATCGGTAGATCCCTCTTTCACTTCACCAGCAGCCACACCACTAATTTTGCCGCTCTGATCAATGGTAACCCTATTGTTGATTGTTACAGTGCCACCATTTCCCATGCGGATAGAAGATAAACCATTGGTCATAGATTCAATACCGGTCAAATCCTTATTCAGATTGACTTTATAATCGGTATGTCCATCTTCCGCTACTGTAGAGGTAACAGTGGTATTGGTCCCAGCAGAAACAGTTGTCTTAGCTCTTTCTGCTTGACTAGCGACTTGTTTTAATTGTGCCACATTAACAGCATCGGTGTCTTCACTTCCAGCTGCTACATTGGTAATCTGGCGAGTGATATCGTTCGCCGTATCACCCACAGAAACAGCTCCTTTGGTGGAAGTCCAAGTGGATTTTTCTGTCGTCGGGATGTTAGCCGGTGCAAAAGCTCCGAGTGCTCCTTTTTCGCTGCCAGCTACTCGATCCGCTACAGAACCTACTCCGATAGCTACTCCGCTCTCTGCGCTTACCGTCGTACCATTCCCAATAGCCACCGCATCATCTGCCGTAACAGTATTTTTATTTCCCAAAGAAATCACATTTTTTCGACCCTCTAATGTATTGTTATCCCCCATAACGATAGTTGATTGGATATTCTTGGCTTTGTTATTAGAACCAATGATAGATGTATGGGTCGCATTGGTCACTTCGTTTTTGTAACCATTGATCATATCGTACTTGGAAACCGCACTGCTTGTCCCAGTCAATGTATTCCCTACACCAATAAGTTGCGATTTTTGTGCCCAGTCTGCTTTATTAGCACCACCAATGGCCAGTACTGCTCCCCCTGCATCAGATTCAGCTACTGCATTTTTCAAAGCATCCTGTGCTTTTTTAGCATCTCTTAAAGAAGTTGTGTCATCAACACCGTAAATACCACTTAAAGAATTGGTTACTTCATTGCCTGCACCAAATACCAAGGTACCATTAGAGCTATTTACTTTATTCGCCACCCCAACGATGCTATTGGCTATGCCAGACATACCAGAACCAGCCGATTGAGATTCATTACTATTCAATGCCCCAATCACTGTTGCGCCAAAGTTCTGTGCTCCATATACCCAGCTACTAAAACCGTGTCCTATAGATTTACCCGACTGGATGTTATAATCCCCAATGGTCGTTGCTAAATTTCCACGAGTAAAGCTATTGGTTCCAATCGTGGTGCTATTTACAGTAAATCCATAAGCCCCATTGCTCTCGGTATTGAAGCTGTCTGTATCAATACCGGTAACATCCCCCATATCTCCTTTATATACATGGGAGCCAATCATAATACTGCCAGTACGAGCATAGGTATTAGTCCCAATAGCTATCGCTCCTGCTGCATGATTAAAATCCCCATCATAAGCAAAAGCTTTTTCTTGTCCACCATGTCCAGTGACAACCGTTGCATTATTTCCAATGCTAATCTGTCCCATGGTATTATTACTATCCCATGTGATTTTAGCATTTTTTCCATAGACTACATCTGGGCTATTATTAACAGATACTTCCCCATTCTTCTTAACAGTTAATCCACCAACAGTAACACTGCCATCTTTATTCGTAGTTACTCCATTCTTAAGAAGATTATTTAATGCATTAATATCTGCTGCCTCCGCTTTTACAGTCCCGTCCTTTTCAATGGTCACAGCAGCCTGTGCCGGCATAGCAAACCCAGTCAACACTGCAACAGCCATCAATGCTGCTGTAGTCCCCATACGAACTCTCTTTGTGCTATCACTATGACTTTTAGCAATTTCAGAAACTACGGTATAGCAATGTTTCGCTTTATTCCAAATGACTTTGTAAATATGATTCATGATATACCCTCTCTTTCAATGAATTCAGGGAGTAGGATAGGTTCGTAAAGATTAAGCGAATCCCTAAGCACTTATCCTTTTTTCTTCTGTTCTCGAATCACTTTTTGTTTGGCTCTGTGCTGGGCTTCCCGACAGGTCTCACTGCAATAGAAACGCCTCCTGTCCAAAGGGTCTGTGACAATGACGTTTTTTCCACAAGCGTGACACTGGAATTGTCGAATGCCTTTTTCTCTTTTCCGGATGTTTCCAGTACAATTTCTCACAATGGACACAGCAAAATTTGAAACGGTTATCGGATGGATCATAGACATTGACCACTTCCCCGCACTGCAAGCACCGAAATGAACAAATGAGTACGGTTTCCTGCGTATGTACTTCATCCTTGGGCAGTCGTTTCCGATTGGCAGCTACACGGCAGGCTGGCGAGCAATATCTCTGCCAACTTTTAGCGGAGTAAACTCTTTCCCACACCAGCAACATTTCATACCATACGCATGCCTCCCCTCCTACACACTATCCACTCCGGAAAAATTTTCTTTTCATGATTTGAGAAAAGATCTCTTTTCTCACTTTCCATTTTCTCCGTCTGTGAATAATAGTGCTTAAATTCTTATTTAGACAGTACTACCCCCCCCGATTTCGTCAATGCCTAAACTAATTAATTACTATATTTAACAAATCTATATGGAACTGAGTATATTTCCGAAATAGCACCCATTGAATCATTCCTATCTCCTACATCATGAGTTGTTGGTTGTTTGCTGTTGGTTATTTGAATCACAACAACCAACGGTTAAGGAAACACTGATTAAATCGTTGTCAGATTTTACTCTTGAATTTTTATGCATAGCGAGGAATAACCTGACGCGAATAGCGAGCTATTTAAGGAAGGCTAT
>JAIJLI010000348.1 GCA_022722495.1 Dialister sp.
TCTTGGATTTTTATACAGAGCAAGGAATCATCTGACGCGAATAGCGAGCTATTTAAGGAGGATGATGACGAAGCTATGTATAAAAATCCATATGAAATCCGGCTCTGCTATTTAATCAGCGTTTCCTTAATACAAGGGAATAGTAATGAAATGATCGTAAGTCAGACCCGGAAGGGGAGTGATATCCCGCTCCCCCGATCCTTACGCTCTCGCCAGAAGAGGGAAGCGGTCTGTGAACCATTTCATAGGAAAGCGCCCTATCGTCACTGCTTCCAATCCTTCTGATCGACGCGCTGAAAGGAGGCCACCGCCTCTTCCCAGCGCCCCTGGGATCTCAAAATACACTCGATAAATTCACGCGCTGCTCCGCGTCCACCGTCATACCGGGAAATAAAGTCCGCTGCGGACTGATTCTCCCCGCAGGCATCGGCCGGACAGCCCGACAGACCGACGCGGGAGAAGAGAGGAAGATCATTGAGATCATCCCCCATGTAGGCCGCCTCGTCCCAGCCAAGAGCGCGCTCCCTGAGCAGCTGCTGCAGAGCAGGCACCTTGTGCCGGATGCCCATGAGGACGAAATCACAGGAGAGCTCCTTCGCACGCGCTTCTACGATCGGCGAAGTCCTCCCCGTGATGAAACCGACTGCATAGCCCATGCGGTGGGCGAGAGAAATCGCCAGTCCGTCATGCGCATTGAAAAGCTTATATGCCTCGCCGCCGCTCCCCATGACGAGCGTCCCGTCTGTCAGTGTGCCATCGACATCAAAAGCGATGAGCTTCACCTGTTCTGCGCCGATCATCACATGACCCCCTGCCGCAAAAGATCGGTGATATGTACCATGCCGATCGCCTTGCCTACTTCATCACAGACAGGAAGCACGGTGATCGGATGCGGCATGTGCTTTTCCATGATGTGCAGGGCTTCGGCCGCCAGCTTCTGCTGCGAGATCACCATCGGTGACTTCGTCATGACGTCTCTTACGGGGAGAAGCAGGAAATCCTCCCCTTTCTCGAGGCCGCGGCGGACATCGCCGTCCGTCATGAGTCCCAAGAGGCGTCCTTCCCTGTCCGTCACAGAGACGGCGCCTAGCCCTTTATCTGTCATCACAAAGAGCGCATCCTTGACCGAAGCCATTTCATCGATCAAAGGATTATCCTCGCCTTTGTGCATCACCATCTCGACGGTGAGAAGCAAACGCTTGCCGAGGGACCCGCCCGGATGGAAAACGGCAAAATTATCTGCCGTGAAATGATGGCGCTCCATCAATGAGACGGCGAGCGCATCCCCCAGGGCCAAAGCAGCCGTCGTCGAGCTTGTCGGAGCGAGCCCCAGGCTGTCTGCTTCTTTTTCGACGCCCGCATCGAGCACTGCGTCCGCATTTTTAGCGAGTGTCGAATTCTTTTTCCCGACAACCGCAATGAGCTTCGCTCCGATGCGCTTCAGGGATGGGAGGATATTCAGCACCTCGCCCGTTTCTCCGCTGTTCGAATATGCGATGACCACATCATCGGCTGTCACCATGCCAAGATCCCCGTGAATGCCTTCCGCCGGATGCAGGAAAAAAGCCGGCGTCCCTGTGCTCGCCATGGTCGCCGCCACTTTCCGCGCGATATGGCCTGACTTTCCCATACCTGTCAGAACCACGCGCCCCTTGGACGCTTCGATCAGGCAAACGGCTTTTTCAAATTCGCCATCCAGATGATCCACCAGAGAAAGGACAGCGGTTGCTTCATCCCGAAGCACCCGCGAAGCTGTTTCAATAACTGACATGATGCCTCCTTGGTCAACGCAAAATAAGTTTACACCTTATTATACAATATTCGAGGAAAAATAGTTATATTGAGGTTCAGGGTTAGCCCGTGGGGCGTGCTGCCCCATGATTACGAATTGAATGAGGAATTAGGAATGAAGGTGGCGGCTTCGCCGCGAATATATATGGGGCGATGCCCGAAGATCGGAGGATAGAAGTCAGATGTCTGATGTCTCCTAGTCTCCCAGTCTAATCCCTAGTCCCTAGCCACTAGTTCCTAGTCACGAGTCCCATTTCCTTATCCTTCTTTACGACATCATTGATCGCAATGAGGTCTTTCAGGAGGCCCTCGAGGGAGGAGAGATAGAGCATATTGGTAGAGTCAGACAGGCCCTCCGGCGGATTGTCGTGGACTTCCATGAAGAAGCCGTCGACACCGGATGCCGCTGCCGCTCTTGCGAGGTACGGGATAAATTCACGCTGCCCGCCGGTGGTATTGCCCATACCTCCCGGGAGCTGGACACTGTGGGTCGCATCAAAAATGACCGGATAGCCGAACTGTCGCATGATGGGGAAGGAACGCATATCGACCACAAGATTGTGGTAGCCGAAGGACGCCCCTCTTTCTGTCAGGGCGAGGTTCGGATTTCCTGCTTCTTCCATCTTGCCGATGACATTTTTCATATCTTCCGGCGCCATGAACTGGCCTTTCTTCACATTGACAGGCTTGCCTGTCTTCGCTGCGCCGTATACCAGGTCGGTCTGGCGGCAGAGGAAGGCCGGGATCTGGAGCATGTCGAGCACCTTGGCGGCTGGTGCGAGCTGGGTCACATCATGTACGTCAGAGAGTACCGGCACTTGGAGTTCCTTCTTGATATCCGCAAGGATCTCGAGGCCCTTCTCAAGTCCCGGCCCGCGGAAGGAATGGTAAGAGGAACGGTTCGCCTTATCAAAAGACGCCTTGAAAATGTACTGTACGCCAAGACGTTCACAGATCTTTTTGATCTCACGGCCGATCATCAGCGTGCGGTCATAGCCTTCAATGACGCAGGGGCCTGCAATCAGAAACAGCTTGCTGCCGTCGATGGTCAGATTTCCGACATGAATGGTTTTCATAGGGAGCTCCTTTGAAGTTAGTTGTTAAATGGCAAATTCACAAATTATGTTTTTTCAGTTCTGAGTGAGAAGTGAGGAGGGAGGAGTGAGGAGTGGTGGTGCGGCGCAAAAAATC
>JAIJLI010000349.1 GCA_022722495.1 Dialister sp.
AAGTGGATCCGGGAAGAAAAAGAAAAGTGGGGCGCGAAGAAGGAGCAGAGTGGCTCGGCCATGTCGTCTGGCATGTCGAAGTACCTGCAGTACCTCTCACTCCATAATGAAAGTGACCCGAATCTTACGAACGAGCTGAACCGCGCAAACAGGAGCGAGTACAAGGAGCTCTACCGCCGCATTGGCGAAGATGATCTGCCGAAACTGCTGCCGAAATTCAAGAAGCGACTTCGTGAGAATACGATTCAGGATATGGCGATATTCCAGTCGAAGCTCCTCTCGAATCGCGATGTCATCCGGGAGCGCATTGAGGAAATCAACCGCTCGCTCTACGACATCGACTACAATGTGGGGCACTATATCGAGATCGAGTGCATCGAGTCACTGAACAGTGAAATCAAGCATTTCCGTCAGCAGCTGAAGGCCTGCACCGACAGTGCCATCACGGGCAGTGATGATAACTATAACGAAGAGAAATTCCTCGAAATCGAAAAAATCTTGTCCCGCTTCTCTAAGAGCCGCCCGGGACGAGCGGAAGAAGATAAGAAATGGACAGCGATGGTGACCGATGTCCGGAACTGGTACACCTTTGCCGTCTCCGAACGCATCCGTATGGATGATGGCAGATGCGGCGAAGAGTACGAGCACTACACCGACTCCTCCGGCAAGTCCGGCGGGCAGAAAGAAAAACTCGCCTACACGATCCTGGCGGCCAGCTTCGTATACAGCTTTGGCATCATCGGCAGCCGTGCGCTTCCGACCTTCCGCTTTACGGCGATCGACGAAGCCTTCCTGAAGAGCTCGGACGAGTCCGCTCGCTTCGGTCTCGAACTTTTCCGCAAAATGGGACTGCAGCTTCTTGTCGTGACGCCGCTCGCCAAGATCCCGACCATCGAGCCGTACATTTCCCACCTAGGCTTCGTCTCGCAGAATGAGAAGCGCCAGTCGCAGATCCGAAACCTCTCCATCGGTGAGTACCGGAAGGAGCTCAAAGCCCATGAGAAGAAAGTTTGACGAGCCGCTCAGAAAGAAACTCTCGCGTCTGGAAGCCAATGGCAAACTCTACGTAGCGCTCGCAGAAGGGAGCGAAGTCCCCTATCTGAGCATGCCGCTTAAGCGGCCGCAGGATATAGAGACCAGCTGGGACGAGCTTCTCGCCTGGCAGGACTTCTGGCGCAAAGCGCCGAAAGCATCAGGCGGTCATCCCCTCTGGCATGTCGAAGAAAAACGAAAGCAGACAGCCTCCTTTGAGAAACAGCTGATGCCTGTCCGAGTTTTCATCGATACCCCGGAAGACGCCATGGCACTCCTCGGACTCACGAAGAAGAAAAAAGAATTTCTGGCCGGCCTTTCCGCTGTAGAAAGCCAGATGCCCTCTCTCCGTGACTGGTACCTCACGTATTTTTGCCGGATTTCTGCGGAAGATTTCTTCCCCGTGGTGCTATCCATTGCCCGCTTCATGCTGGCGCAGGAGCAGCGGGAAGGATACCTTCGCGAGATGGCGATCCCCGGCGTCGATACAAAATTTCTGGAGAATCACAATTTCCTGGTGCGGACTCTCTGGAATGCCCTCTTCCCGGAAAATACAGCTGAGAGCAGTGACGAACTCTGGGAGAAACTCTTCGTACAGAAAGTCCCGACGCCCTCCATCTGCGTCCGAAGCCTCGATGAGCACCTGCGCTTTGCCGGCGTCAGAAAACTCTTCCTTTCGCAGGATGATATCGCCGATTTCCAGCCACCGCACCGCCGTATCTTCATCACGGAGAACAAGGTGAATGGCTATACCTTCCCCGATGCCGAAGACAGCCTCATTCTCTTCGGCATGGGCTATGGCGTCTTGGAAATGGCAGAAGCTGCACCTTGGTTAGCCGATAAGGAAATATACTATTGGGGCGATTTGGACCACGATGGATTCAATATCCTGAGCAATCTTCGAAAAGTATTGCCGGAAATGAAGATTCATTCCTTTCTGATGGACAAAGAAACGCTTCTGGCCTATGTGGATCCCAAAGTGAAAGATACAGGAAATACCACCACCATCTTGGACTATTTGACCGTCAGTGAGAAAATGGCATGGAAATTGATTCACGATAACGGTTGGCGATTGGAACAAGAACGGATTCCCCATGAGGAAGTGGAATGGGCTGTGGAGAGTCTTTTGGCCGGGGAGGGAAAATAAGGGAGAAAAGGTTACTCCGGTTTCCTTAACCATTGCATTTTTTGTATTGATAAATGTCGAACCATATGGTAATATATAGATATAGAAGAATATCGATAAAGTGGCCTGTGACTGGTAAGATCATCATTTTGGGGGCGTATCTTTCCCGCTAAGGGAGGATACAAGAGGGGCTCGACTGGCGGTCTGCTTCACCATAAACATGACAAGCGGACAAGAATTACGTTTAGGAGAGTGCAGTACCTAACCCTTAACACCTGATCCCTGGTCAATGGGCACCTAGTTTTTTCTGCCATCTGCAGAGAAAGGAGAATATCATGACACTTCATATCTATTATTGCCCATCTTGCGATTCTTTTTTATTCAAAACCGGCGAAGCCATGGCTGTTTCTTGCTGTGGTGAAGCATTGCAGCCCTTGACAGCAGGCACCAGTGATGGAGCCAGGGAAAAACATGTACCGGTGGTGACTCATGAGGGGGATCTCCTTCACGTACAAGTGGGGGAAGTGCTGCATCCTATGTTGGAAAACCATTACATTCAGTGGATCGCTTTGGTGACCGAAGAGGGATTCCAAGTGCGCTATCTGAAACCGGGAGAAGAACCGAAAGCCGTCTTTGCTGATGTGCCTCATGGCGTGGTGTATGAATATTGCAATCTGCATGGCCTTTGGAAATGTGAATTTTAAGGAAATACTGATTACATCGTTGTCCGACTTGGCTCTTGTATTTTCATGCAAGGCGAGGAATAAGCCGCCGCGAATAGCGAGCTATTTAAGGAGGGTTATGACGAAGCATTGCATGAAAA
>JAIJLI010000350.1 GCA_022722495.1 Dialister sp.
GGATAGATAAGCCGACAATAAAAAAGGAGCTGTGAAGAAATGAATCCTCATTTCTTCACAGCTCCTTTTTACTTTGCTTTCATTTGGTTCAGGGTTCAAGGTTCAGGGCTCTCGTGGCGGCTTCGCCGCCTTTTTTTTAGAAGATGGTATTCTTGTATCGCAGCCTTCCCCTCTAGGGGAAGGTGCCCTGCAGGGGCGGATAGGGTGACTATGGCATGAAAGACAGCTGGGATAAGGTTTCCCGGTCACTCCTATGAGAGCTGCAAGTTCCCTGCGGCAGATTGAACGCAAAAATGAGATGATCGTTATTTCACATCGCCTTTTTTTGCATGCGGAAGATATCGGCATGAGAACCTGTGTCAATCAACGTCAGTGTGAGAATATCATCCTCAATCAAGTAAACCAGAAGCCAGTCCGGCTTCACATGACATTCCCGAAATCCTTGAAAACGTCCTGATCATCCATGGTCGCGATACCGAGACTCAAGTGCAGCCCCCTGCATCAAAGTTTCTACCACTTCATCCAAAAGTGAGACGTCGAACCCACGTTTTCGCATCAGCTTGTAGCTTTTCTTGTATGCTGAAGTGAATTTGACAAGGTACATGTTACTCCTGCTCCAATGCTTTTTTCAAATCAGCCATATTCGTATAGCCTTTAACACTCGGATCACGAGCAATTCGTCGTCCCTCCTCCATTGCGGCTAATGCTTCCTGATTATATCGCGGCATTTCCACTGCAAAAGGAAGTCCTCCACGAAGAACGCACTGACGAAGAAACAGGTTCACTGCGCCAGACATATCGAGTCCCAACTGACTGAAAAGTGCTGCCGCCTGACGTTTCGTATCCGCATCAATTCGGATCTGTGTAGCTGCTGTTGCCATAAGACCACCGCCTTTCACCCTCATTCTATCCATTTCGGTACACAATGTCAAGCATTACGCATTCATACTCTTGACATAAGGAACTGCGATAAAAAACATGGACCGCATCCACCTCGTTAAGGTTCTTGAACTTCAAGCTCACCATTCATTTTTATGCTATAATAAATCCAGCACTGCAAACAAAGAATGACTTCCAGTCATCCATTCACGAAAGAGAGTGATTGCTATGAAAAAAATGATGATCGCCCTAGCAGCTGCCGCTGCCATCGCTGCCGGCTCTATGTCCGTTTCCGCAGAAAGCCTCTGGAAATATAACGACACCATCACCATCGACATGCAGGAGACCAGTATCAAGAAGACCACAAACGGTCATGAGATCCTGAACTTCGTCGCCGTCGAAGCCATCGAAGGCGGCACCTGCACCTACACCTACGCCTATGACCGCACCGCCGGCACCATCCAGGTCGTCGAAATGGAAAAGGAAACGAAGAAGCTCCACTACAAGAGCAACTTCACTCCGACCTCCGTCAATTCTTCGAACCCGGTCATCCGTGCCCGTGCCCAGATGGCAGAAGACGTATATCAGAAAAAAGTAGGACATAAGAAATAATGGAACAGCCGATCACCGCAGATGATATCAGCCGCGACCTCATCCATTTCATCGCCAAGTCCCCCTCCACCTTCCATGCCGTCCGCGGCATCAAGGCGGCGCTCCTCTACGCAGGCTTCACAGAGATCCGCGAAGAAGACACCTGGCAGATCGAGAAGGGCGGCAAGTACGTCGTCACCAGAAATGGAAGCGCCCTCATGGCCTTCACCGTGCCGAAAGAAGGCGCAGAAGCCTTCCATATCACAGCCTCGCACTGCGACTCCCCGACCTTCAAGATCAAAGAGGATCCGGAGATCGCAGACGGCCCCTATGTGAAGCTCAATGTCGAGGGCTACGGCGGCATGATCATGTCGACATGGCTCGACCGTCCCCTCTCCGTCGCAGGACGTCTCCTCGTCACGGAGAATGGCCACCTCGCAGAGAAGCTCGTCGCGATCGACGGCACCATGCTCGTCATCCCCTCCGTCGCGATCCATATGGACCGCACCGTGAACCAGCATAAAGAGTGGAAGGTCCAGAAGGACATGCTCCCTCTCTATGGCATGACCGGCGCCAAGACCCCTTTCATGGACGTCATCGCCGCCGCTGCCAAAGTGAAGGCCGAGGACATCCTTGCCCATGACCTCATCCTCTACAGCCGCGTCCCCGGCACTATCTGGGGCGAAGAGAGAGAATTCATCTCCTCGCCGAAGCTCGACGACCTGCAGTGCGCCTTCGCCTGCTTCCGCGGCTTCACGCAGGGACAGAAGGAGAAATACATCTCCGTCTACGCCCTTTTCGATAACGAAGAAGTCGGCAGCGCCACCTCACAGGGTGCCGGCTCCACCTTCCTTGCGAATACACTTGAACGTCTCGCTCGCTCCCTCGGATACAGCTATGATGAGACCATGGCCATGATCGCGAGAAGCTTCATGATCTCCGCTGACAACGCCCACAGCGTCCACCCGAACCATCCGGAATATGCGGATCCCGTGAACCGTCCCGTCATCAATGGCGGCATCGTCATTAAGTACAGCGCCGCACAGAAATATGCGACCAATGCCTTCTCTGCCGCCTACTTCAAGAAGCTGTGCAAAGACCATGACATCCCCACACAGACCTTCACGAATCACAGTGACAACCCCGGCGGCTCCACGCTGGGCAATATTTCAAACACCGTCATCGCCATGCCGACCGTAGACATCGGTCTCCCCCAGCTCGCCATGCACTCCTCCTATGAGACTGCCGGCGTCAAGGATACTGCCTACCTCGTCGATGCCGTGACGAAGTTCTATGAGTAGGGACTGGTGGCTAGGGACTAGAGATTAGGGCAATACACGAAATCGGACTGGTTCCTTCCCGACTCCCCCATGACGCTATGAAAAAGGAGCTGTGAAATAACGATCATCTCATTTTCGCGTTCCATCTGCCGCGGGGGACTTGCAGCTCTCATAGGAGTGACCGGGAAACCTTATCCCAGCTGTCTTTCA
>JAIJLI010000351.1 GCA_022722495.1 Dialister sp.
AAGCGCCGCAGAGTATAAATAGGGCGATGACCAAAAGAGGCATGTAAGTCACCAGTCACTTTGCGCCCCTAATCCCTAATCCCTAGTCACTAGTCACCAGTCACTAGTCACTATTACATCGGATACGTCTCAGACTCCGCCTTCTTGGCGCGGCGCATGAGAGCTTCGAGAGCCTCCAATGCCGTGTGATCACCATCGATCAGATGGCAGACCTCTTCCGTGATCGGCATATCGATGTGCTCACGGACAGCGATGTCATGCACCAGACGAGCTGTGCGGATCCCTTCCACGATCATGTTCGTGCCTTCCGTGATCTCCTTCGCTGTCTTGCCTTCTGCCATCATCATACCGGCAGTGTGGTTGCGGCTGTGGACAGATGTACAGGTGCAGACGAGATCTCCCATCCCGGAAAGGCCGAAGAAGGTGGTCATCTGTGCGCCGAAATGTACACCGAAGCGGGTCATTTCGACCAGCCCGCGTGTCATAAGAGCGGCGCGGCTGTTATCACCGAGGCCGATGCCATCCAGCACACCGCAGGCGAGCGCCATGATATTCTTCAGCGCGCCGCCGTACTCGACGCCCTTGATATCGTCACTGCGATACACGCGGAAGACCGGGCTCATGAAAAGGTCCTGCACCACCTGCACCGCTTCCGGCACTTCGGAAGCGGCGACGGTCGCACACGGCAGCCCGCGGCCGACTTCTTCGGCATGGTTCGGCCCGGAGAGGACGACGATCTTTTTCGTGATGCCCTTCACCTTATCCGTGATGACCTCGGAAAGTCGATGACCGGCATGATCTGCAAGTCCCTTGGACGCACAGACGACTACGGTATCCTTCTCCAGCCACGGTACGAGACTTTCCGCCATGGCTTCGACCGCATGTGACGGGGTGCAGAGGATGACACAGCCTGCCCCCTTCACCGCTGTCTCCAGACTGCTCGTGATCTTCACATGGAGCGGGATGCGGCAGCCCGGAAGGTAGTTCTTATTTTCGCGGCTCTTCTGTATTTCCTGCGCTGTTTGGGGATTTCTGCAGTACATGAAAAGATCATCATGCCGCGCCGCGAGGGAGATCATCATCGCTGTCCCCCAGCCGCCGGCGCCTATCATAGCTACTTTCATCTGCTACCTCTTTTCCCGGGAAATCGGCTTCTCTTCTCCGCGAAGGAGCCGCCCGATGTTGTCTTTATGCTTACCGATAATGATGATGGCAGCGACTGCAGCAAATGCCACATACTCGATCGGCTTATCCATGAAGAACATGACGATCGCTACGACCGGTGCTGCCACGATGGAGCCAAGGGATACGATGTGTTTCCACTTGAAGATGGCAAGCCATACCAGGAAGGCCGCCAGCACTGCCGGAGCACAGATATAGGCGAAGGCTCCTACGCCGCAGGCGACGCCCTTGCCGCTCTTGAACTTCAGGAAAACGGACCAGTCATTGCCGACAATCGCAAAGATCGCACACGCAAGTACCAGCGTGGGATCCGGCATCCCCAGATGCACCGCAAGAAATCCCTTCAAAAAGTCGCAGATAAAGACAGAAAGACCAGCGACGGCGCCCAGCTCACGATACGCATTCGTCGCTCCGATATTTCCGCTCCCCACCTTTTTCAGATTCACACCATAAAATATACGGCCAATCATATATCCGCTTGGTATCGCGCCGATAAAGTACGCCAGCACGATCCAAACTATGCCATCCATCACGGCTCTTCACCATCCTTCTTGCTTCGTACCACGATGCGGATCGGCGTACCTTCGAAGCTGAAGGACTCACGCAGCCGGTTCTCGATGAAACGGACATAAGAGAAATGAATAAGGTTCGCATCATTGACGAACATGACGAACGTCGGCGGACGGATACCCACCTGTGTCATGTAGTAGATCTTCGCCACGCGGCCGGAATGTGCCGGCGGCGGATTCACCATCTTCGCATCCTCCAAAAGGTCATTCAGGACAGATGTCGGGATACGCAGACTCTGCTGCTCCGCCACATTGTAGATCATATCCCCGAGACGATGGATGCGCTGCTTCGTCAGCGCCGAGCCAAAGAGCATCGGCACATAGGACGCAAATGGCAGACCATTCTTGATCTCCTTCTCGAATTCCACCATCGTATTCGTCTCTTTGGCGACCGCATCCCATTTGTTCACGAAAAGGAGCAGGCCCTTCCCTGCCTCGTGGATGTAGCCGATGATCTTCTTATCCTGCTCCGTCAGCTTATCGACCGCATCCAGTACGAAGATCGCCACATCACAGTTATCGATGGCACGGATAGAACGGATGACGCTGTATTTTTCCAGCGGCTCATCGATCTTGCTCTTCTTTCTCATGCCCGCTGTATCGACCAGGATGAAGGTCTTTCCCTTGTAGGTCCAGAGAGAATCGACCGCATCTCGCGTCGTCCCCATTTCATCCGCCACAAGCGAGCGTTCATAGCCCAGAAGCGAATTGATCAGGGTAGACTTCCCGACATTCGGGCGTCCCACAATGGCGGTGCGAATGATATCTTCCGACTCCTCCTCTGTCTGCTCCGGGAAGCCTTCCGTGATGCGATCCAGAAGCTCGCCGAAGGAGAGACGGTTCACTGCGGAGATCCCGATCGGATCCCCCAGCCCCAACGAATAGAATTCGTATACATCCATCTCCTGATTCTCGCTGTCCACTTTATTGACAGCCACGACGACCGGCTTCCCCGTGCGGCGCAGGATCCCTGCGATGATCTCATCATCTGACGTCAGTCCGGCGCGTGCATCAAGGACGAAGAGGATCACATCCGCCTCTTCCATCGCCAGCTCTGCCTGCTGTCGAATGCCGCTCGAGATCTGGTCTTTTTCATTTCTAAACTCGATACCGCCGGTATCGATACAGATAAACTCACGCCCTTCAACTTCAGCACGACCGTACTTACGGTCACGAGTCAGACCCGGGAAATCCGCAACCAGCGCATC
>JAIJLI010000352.1 GCA_022722495.1 Dialister sp.
GTGCAACCTGTTATCCTTCCCCGTCACTTTCTCAGCTTCGCATTCCACAGCTGCTCGTAGAGATACCCTGCCCCGCGAAGGCCACACTGCGGGAGATCGGAAAAATGAACCTCGTCATGCGACGGAAGTGCGATATGGAAGCCGGTGAACGATCTTCCCATACGCCGTAAGAGGTGCGTCTCGTGGGAAGACGAGAGGACAAGTCCTCCCTGCCAGTCTTCGTAATCCTTGGCGATCTCCTTTTCATTTTTCATGACGACACGGATCGCATCTGCTGCCGGCGTTGATTTCTCTGTCTCACACTGGGCATGGATGCAAAGACGCGCGGTATCAATCCATTCGCTGCGGATCGCTTCAGCGATGCCAAGTGCTTCCGACGGCGGCGCTGAAATGAGGACGGCATCAAACCAGAGCGGTCCCCAGAGAGACTCCAGATTATTGCCTTTTCGAAGTAAAAACTCTTTCAGCTTCGTCGCCTCATGCGAGGCGCGTGTCAATTCGCCCGCTCCCAGCTTTTCGATGATTTCCGAGAGCCAGGCCAACGTACCGTCCGTCCCATAAGGAAGGCCGCAGGAAATATACGGCATCCCGAAATCCTGCTCCATCTGTTTGGCGAGAGAGAGCCCCAGTTCATCTCTCACGACGATGTTGAGAGATGCCGAAGGAGCATCCATGATGTCTTCCCAGTTGCTTCCGCCGCCCGGCATGGAAATCACGCGTATACCGCAGAGAGAGAGCAGCCGCCGGATTTCTTCTGCATCCTCCCGTCCCTTCATATGAACGGTAGAGAGGCCAAGCACATTGACGGAGGCAGGGATCTTCTCCTTTGTTTTCATTTCCTTTTCGATGCGAAGAGAGGCTGCGGAATACCCCGCCTCAAAGCTTCCTTTCATGCCGCCGCTGTCCATCGCATAGACCGGCCATGGGAGATCCATCTGGTCGGCGATGCCCTGCACATCGTCACCGACAAGACTGACGCTGCAGTTACTCTCGACAAAGACACGCTCGGGCTTCGCATAGGTCTCTATACTGGAAAGCCCCTTACGCAGATCATCCTCCGTCCCGTAAACAAGAGAATTCGGGCCCACCTGTGTACAGGAAAAGCGCATGGACGCCATCGGATTCTCATTATCCACATATTTCATCGCATAAAAATAGCACCAGAGCGGGCCATTCACCACCGTGAAGCTCCCCGGGATGGAGTCAAAGAATGCCGCTGATCCCGTCAGCGCACAGGTACTGCCGTGGTGGCAGGCCGCTTCCCACTCAGACCGTGACATAGGCGACGCCCCCTTTCTTCCCATAGCGACAAAGCAGCCGATACATCGCGCGAAGCTCTGCGATCTCCCCCTCCGTGCCAGTCAATGGCACCATCGGGATGAAGAGTTGCCGCGCTTTCGTATTGTAGATCTCATTCGTGGTGAGGAGGATGTCACAGACATCCATCACCGCCTGTCCCTCCCTGCTGTCATAGATCGGGATGTCTCCTACGGCGACGATTTCCTTCCTGAATGTCTTTTTGTCATCCTCCGTCAGATTATCGAAGAAGACGACCCCCGAGCAGGCAAGGTGCAGGCGCTCGATACGAGAGAGCGTCTCCTGCGGATGATACCAGCGCGAGCCGCGCCCGATCCCGATGACCGCTTTCTTTCCCTCCGTGACAGGAAGAAAAGACGAAGCTGCACGTTCGATGCGTGCCTCTTCTTCTCTGATGATTTCCTCTCCCCGTTCCTTTTCATGGAGGAAATCAGCCAGCGCGCGGATCCAGTCCTTCGTTTGCTCCCAGCCGACCGGGTATACATCTCCGAGTGTCGGCACATCATAGGTATCCTGTAAAAGCTTGGCGATCTTCATCATGCCGCTAGGCTGTCCCGCTGTTCCTAAAAGGATGGAAAAGTCAGCTGAAGGAATGTCCTTCCACTCCTCAAAAGGCACATACCCGGGAAACTGCCACTTCACCGTAAGACCGAAACGGGAGAGCAGCCGCTTCACTTCACGTACATACTGCCCTTCCGGCCCCATCTGATCTCCGAGAAGCAGCACGCGTCCTTTTACGCGCTTCTCTTTCCGGAAGAAACGACGGATCATCATCTCTGTCGTCTGATAGTAGGCATCGGAATACTCCCCGCCCAGAAATCCTGCAAATGGCATGGGAATGACAGGAATGCCATAAGAGGCTTCTGCCGCTTCGGCTTCCTGCTCGATGTCATCTCCGATGACCCCTGCGACACAGGAGGAAACGATCCATACGCACTTCGGGTGGTAGGTATCCATCACATAGGAAATACAATCAGAGAGACGATCGATCCCACCGAAAATGCCATCTTTTTCACGCAGATGAGAAGACACGAGCGGGATCGTCTCGCGGTTTTCCTTTCCTCCGTCCGCCATGACACGGAAGCCGGATCCCAGATCCATGGTGGAAGCCACATGCGCACAACCGATCGGGCCATGAAAAATGACGACCACGCCGGGGCAGAAGGCAAGCGCACGGTAGACGCCAACCAGCGTGCAGCTGCACGATTTTGATTTCGACAAAAGCCATTTAGTCTTGAGTGCCATAGGTACCTGCCAGTTTCTCCAGCTCATCGAAGGTCATCGGAGTCGGGATGGAAAGCTCCGTGTTCTCCCAGATAGTCCTCGCAAGAGCTCTATATACATCTGCCTGCGAAGACTCCGGAGCATACGATAGCACCGTCTGCTTATGATTCTCCGCCAGATTCACGATCTTATCCCGCGGAATGAAAGCGACGAGACGGGTATTCAGCTTCTTGCAGAATTCTGTCAGAAGTTCCTTTTCCCCCGGCACATTGCGGCTGTTTCCGATGATACCGGCAAGACGCACTTCTCCCCTCGTTGCAAAGCGGCGGATGCCCTTGGCGATATTATTCGCCGCATAGAGAGACATCAGCTCTCCAGAGGAAACGATATAGATCTCTTTCGCATAACCCTCGCGG
>JAIJLI010000353.1 GCA_022722495.1 Dialister sp.
AGAGGTAGTAGGTCGGCTTTGCTTCATCGGCATGCATGCGCCCCGTAGCCAAGTGCACGATTTTTTCTGTGCCCAAGACGAGCAGCGCGATCGCCAAAACCACCATCAGCAGGAAAAGAAGAAGCTTTTTCAACTTAATCCTTGTCTTTCTTTTTTTCGTTTTCATCATACCTTCGAGGTAAAACCTCCTTCATGTATCCTCTCCACAGAAAACCTTGCTGCCCAAAGAAGCAGCGCTGTGAAAAGTAGGATATGGACTTTCACTGCACTCACGTCGCAAGAGACGTTTCTCTTTCGCAGCAGAAGGGTCTCCGATTACCGACCGGTCTTCTCCCGCTTTTCCACCATATCATTACGGCCTAAGAAGGTGAGGCCATAAATGTACGCTTCCTGATCGATGAGATGGGAAATCGTAGAATCATACGCCGCAAGTACGGCTTCGTCCAAGTCTTTCTCTGCGAGGAGCCGCAGGTCTTCGACGCCGGGAAAATCGCGGTTTGGCTCGATATAGTCTGCGAGGAATACGATCTTTTCAAGAAGCGTCATGCCGACGCGCCCCGTCGTATGATAATAGATCGCTCCCCGGATCTCTTCATCATCGATGCCAAATGCCGTTTTGGCAAGGACGCTCCCTGCCGGGCCATGCAGCAGCGCACGGCTCCCCAGCATATGCTTTGCATCATCAAATGTCAGATGTGCTTTCTTCACGACATGCTGCATTTCGGAGAGTGTCATCTCCTTCGCACAGTCATGGATCCAGCCGGCAAGGTATGCCTTTTCTTCCGATGCCCCATACAGATGCGCCAAATGACGGGCCATCTCTGCGACTCCCGCCGAATGACGGAACCGCTTCGGCGACAATGTTTTTTCCAGTTCTTTTTCTATTTTTTCCAGTTTCATAACAGCCTCAGTAGGTGGTGGTGTTTCCCGCGCCTCTTTCATACAATTTATTGCTACGAATCATATCGATCACCGCATCCGGGATCAGGTAGCGCACGGATCTCTTCTCAGCGATCCAGTCTCGGAGGATCGTAGAGGAGATCGCCAGCTCCGGCGTCTTTAGGAAATGGATCTTTTTCCTCCCCAGTTTCCCAAAGTAATCGATGGACTTCTGTATCTCATTTTCATTCCCCGGGCGGCTCGCGCAGATGAAATGACAGGCAGAAAGAAGCTCCCTGTTGTATTTCCACGTCGGCAGATCCGCCACGGCATCGGTGCCGCAGATGAAGTAGAATTCATAATCATCGCCAAACTCGCGCTGAAGGATACGGATGGTATCCACCGTATAGGAAGGGCCTTGGCGGTCACACTCAATGGGTGAGATCATGAAATGCCCATTCCCTTCGATGGCCTTTTCCACCATCGCATAGCGGATATTTTTGTTAATGTGGTGCATATCCTTATTCGGTGTATCACCGGAAGGAATGAAAAGGACTTTGCGCAGCGAAAATTCCTGCCATGCCGCTTCTGCGATCACCAAATGTCCTACATGAATGGGATTAAAAGAGCCGCCAAAAATACCTATCCGTTCAGCCATAGATACAGCACCATTTCGCACACTAAAATACAGACTGCCCAGAATGCCAAAAGCTGCAGGATATGGGACAGTTCAAATCTCCCCTTCGGATGGCGGGTATAGTAGTACGCCATCCAGTATAGTTTTTCTGAAAATTTCATTTTGTCAGCCAGCAGAAATCTCATAACTTCCTAGGAAACCGCTCCATAAAACCGGTGAACCCTTTATCTCATCACCAAGAGGTTATCCCTATGGATAACCGTATCATAGGGCGCTGCCATCCCGAGAGCCTCGGAAAGCCCTTCGGTGCGATGTCCCATAATCTTCTGTACATCTTCACTGCTGTAGTGGGAAATGCCACGGGCCAGTTCCTGATCCGCAAAGTACACGGCAACCGTATCCCCATCACTGAAAGAACCTTCTACATGAATGACGCCGACAGGAAGGAGTGAAGAGCCCTTCTCAAGGAGCGCCTTTCTGCACCCCTCATCGACGAATATCTTGCCTTTGACCGCCGTACCGATGATGATATCTCGCTTCTTAAGCTGCGGATGCACATTTTCACCACGGAAGAGTGTCCCGATCTCCTCCCCATCCATGATACGCAGCAGGACTTCTTTCTCATCGCTTTTCGCAATGATCATATCAATGCCAGAATGCACGCAGATCTCCGCTGCCTGGATCTTCGTATACATGCCGCCCGTACCGCGCGCTGTACCCGCGCCGCCGGCAATGGCAAAAAGCTCGCGGGAAAAGGCGGGAACTTCATGGATCAGCTCCGCATCCGGATGACTCTTCGGATCCTTCGTATACAGACCCTGAATGTCGGAAAGAATAATCAAAAGGTCGGCTTCGGCCACGCTTGCGACGATGGCAGACAGCGTGTCATTGTCGCCGATCTTGATCTCATCCGCGGATACCGCATCATTTTCATTCACGATCGGGATCGCGCCAAGTTCAAGAAGTGCCTGAATGGTACCTCGCATGTAGAGATAGCGCTTCGAATTCACCGCATCGCCCTTCGTGAAAAGGAGCTGTCCAACGGTCTGCCCGTATTCATGGAAGAGATGCTCATATATATTCATGAGTGCGCCCTGCCCAACGGCCGCCGCTGCCTGTTTGTAGGGCAGGAAATCCGGCTTCTTATGAAATCCCAGCATGGGTAGTCCCACGCCGATCGCCCCCGAAGTGACGAGTACCACATCAAGACCGCGGTTTTTGAGGTCAGCAAGCTGACGCGTCAGATGATCCAGGTAGCGGAAATTCACTTTCCCATTTTCATAGGTGATCGAGCTGGTACCGACCTTCACGACTACACGCTTTTTCTTCAGAATCGCTTCACGATCTCCGGTCTTAAGGTAATTCATAGTGCGACTTCTTTTCTTTTTTCTTGAAAAGAACACAGTTTCTGCCGATGATCTGCACGATCTCGCAGGAGAGA
>JAIJLI010000354.1 GCA_022722495.1 Dialister sp.
CGTAAGCATCCAACCCCTATTTTGGCGGTTTGAACAATAAGTGCTACCTTTGCGCCATGTTAAACATTAAATGTTATAAGTATGGCAATAAGTAGTAAAGATCTTGAGAGCCTGTGGCAACGCTATAAAGCGGAGGCGGTACCAGCAGGCATTTCGGTAAATCAATTTTTCGAATCCAATGGAGTTCCTTATCATGTATTTGAAAAGTGGTACAAGAAGAAGTTCCAGGCTCCAAATGTTGTGGAGTGTGTTGTTGCAGGTGCGCCAGATTCAACAAGTGCAGTTCCAACACCATCCAAACAGGGTAATCCTTCAGCCGGTTTATCTCCAGCTCCGACCGAGGATGCCGTTGTCATCAAGTATGTCAATCTTGGACTTAGCAATGGTATGAAGATAGAGCATCATAATTTGAGCTATTCTGGTCTTCAAAGTTTCATCTCTAAACTTCAAGCCTTATGTTTAGCTTAAATGGTGCCGTAAAATATAAGTATATTCCCAACTATCAGGATATGCGTGGAGGTTATGACAAGCTTTGTGGAGTGATACGCTCTTTGGGCGAAGATCCAGAGGATGGCACCGCTTACGTGTTTACTTCCAAGGATCAAAAGATAGTAAAGATCATCAGACATGAACATAATGAGTGTCAGATGTATTATCAGAAGTTTGACAAGAACATGAGTTTTGTCCGTCTAGAGTTTGAAGGTGTCCTTCCAATTTATGTGTTGGAGTGGAAGTATCTAGTGGCTATGCTTTCATGCCCTGTTGTAAAAAGCATAGGTCCAATAGAGCTAAAATGCTATGAGGAAGCAGCTTGATGTCGAAAATGATAGTTAATTTTCTAAAAATACGTATTCGTTTTTTGGGGTAAAATAGAGTTAAGTAAATGATATTCAGAGTGTTGTAGAAAGCTTTAAGGTTGGCTTGTTAAGCCCTGTTTTCGATGTTTTGCGATACTGCAAACATGTCTGACATAGGGTGGTATTACGACAAATGTTAAGTCTCTAAAATAGTGTAAAATACTGAATATCAGATTATTAAATAAGATTTATGCGTTTTGTGGAGTCTCATAATATGATTATCTTTGCATCTGCAAACGTTTCATATTATGGCAGATATACATATAGACATAGAGCGCATGATAATGCATTCCAATTACTTGCTGGAGGTAGACAATTCTTCGGCAAGTGATGGATTATCGGATATGGAACGTAAGCAATATCTAGATCAGATAAAGGAATTGGTTCAGACTGTCCAGACACTTCTGGATGCCAACATTGCCTTGGGTAATAAGCAGAAGGAACTACAGGCAGAGGCAGATCGTAAGATTGCCGGTTTGCAGGCTCAGGTTGACAAGCTTACTGGAGAACTGCAAGCCCGTAGGCGTAAGATGCATGGCAAGAACAATGAGAAGCAAACTGGTGACAAGTCGGTAAACACAGGCAAGACCAAGGATGAGGAAGAGGGGGAATACATCGAGAATGGATGTGAGCAACCTTCCGATTCTGATGATTCAGACGAAGTTACCGACACAGAGGCGACCAATCCCAAAAAGGATTTGAGCCAACGCCCGGACCACTACAAGACTATGAAGGCTGAAGTTCTTGTGGTTCATGATTGTGACAAGGACAAGCTTACGGCTATGGGTTTGGAGTTCATTCGCTATACCAGACCTGTCGACCAGTTTGACCGAATCAGTATGATCCGTCAGGACCGCTACCTTTATGCTTGGGTACGTGACAAGGATGGCAACGAGTTCGCTTTCTTCGTGCCAAAAGATGAAGAGGTAGAACAGCGTACTTGCTCGTTTGTCAATGAGTCGAAGTACGACGTGCCAAGTCTGGTTCCTCATACCAGCAGTACTGGTGGCATGCTTTCAGACTTGATTGTCAATCGCTTTCAGTATGCGATAACGAGTGGACGTGAGATGTATCGCATGATCAATGAGAAGATGCGTATGTCTAAGTCTACCATTTTCAACTGGTTGCGGCATGGTGCAGAGTTCTTGGAGAATTGTCAGGAGACCATCAAACAATGGCTATTGAAGCCTGGCTCAACGATTTATTGTGATGAGTCCTGGGTAGACACCAAGGTGACGGATGCCAATGGTGAGGTGCATTACAAGAAACGATATATGTGGGTCATTGTCAACTTGACCACCAAGGTCTGCTATTATCTGTATGGCAGCCGTAAGAAAGAGGTTATCAAGGAATTCCTTGGTGACTTCAAGGGCACGTTGATGACCGATGCCTATGCTGCATACCTTTACTTCAATAAGTTGAAGGACTGTACTCATGTATGTTGCTGGTCGCACGTTAGAAGACTGTTTGTCTCGGCGAGTCGTGACTACAAGGATACCTTGGCACAGGCATTCATAGACTTGATCGGTATATTATATAAGGTCGAAGTTGAAAATCAAGTATTGGGTCGCACAGAAAAAGAGATAGTCAAGCATCGAGGTGAGGAATCCCTACCAGTTTTACACGACCTCTATCAGCAAGCGACGGCACTGTTGAAACAGTTTGAGAAAAACGAGATTAAGCTCTCTGCTAAGTTGCAACAAGCCTTGACATATATGACCAAGCATTGGGAAGAGCTGATGGCATATACGAAGATAGGCAGCGTCTTGATAGACAACAACTGTTGTGAACGCGCAGTCCGCCCATTCACAAATCTCCGAAAGAACTTCGGTGGATTTAGCAGTGAGCAGGGTGCCAGAGTTACAGCGACCTTCCTTACTTTCGTTGAAACCTGCAAGCTAATGGCAATGGCTCCACTGGATTTCTTCAGGGGATTCTTTGACATGATTGTAGCTGGAAGAAGGGATTATGCCTTGATGACAGAGGCACTTTTAGTTAAACCTGTTTAAAAATCAGAAAAGTCCAATTTCTTAAAATACTCTGTATCCCCAGTAAACACTGGGGATGGAGTTGTATTGTCATAGGGGTTGGATGCTTAC
>JAIJLI010000355.1 GCA_022722495.1 Dialister sp.
CCGCCTTGGAAAAGAAATCCATTCTCCCAAAAAGGAAAAACACACTGCACCCGAAAGCGCAGAGTGCTCCCCCCCTATTTCCTAAAAACGAAGAGATGCTCATGCGCGATGAGGAGGAAATTATATTTCACACTGTTCGTCTTCCAAAATCCCGTCGCGCGGCAGTTGTGCTGGGTCTTCACGATGAGCTCTTTCAGTGTGAAACCGGCGGCTAGAAAGCGCTCCATGACTTGGAAGCTGAGGGGGATCATACAGCCCTTCTGCCTCATATCCCCCATGAGGACGGCGCAGAATTTGTCTTTCTTCAAAACGCGATAGCTTTCCCCTGCCACCTTCTCCATTTCTGCAAGGAACGCCTCTCCCCTCAAGTGGGAGAGGTCACCCGCGAGATCTTCGCTGTAGCGGATGATATCCGCATACGGCGGGTGCGTGCAAATGAAGTCTATCGAGGCATCGGGAAGAAAATCCAAATGCCTCGCATCGCCTTCCCGGATGATGATTTTTCCCGCATTTTCGAAGGGGAAATCGCATTTCTCATGGCACCTGGAGAGCGCCGCGGGATTCACATCGAGGCCGATGCAGTTCCTATGAAGGAGCTTCGCCTCGACAAGCGTCGTCCCACCGCCGGCAAACTGGTCGAGCACCCAGTCGCCTTCTTTGGAGTAGCGAAGGAGAAGATTTCTGGGAATATAGGGGGACCAGTTGCCACGATATTTCGCATCATGCGTCGCCCAGCTCCCGCGCTCAGGGAAATCCCAGACAGTATTCATCTCGAGTTCGAAGTTTTCGGGCTCCCATCTGATCTTTTTCATGCAGCGCCTCGCTTCCTCAGCTCGTCCAGTACTCCATTTTCCAAGTCTTGAATGTTGTACACCGTATCCAATACATCAAATGTTTCTCGCAGATTTCCTCTGGCGCTCCGCCAACCTTTTCCATCAGTAAACCACAGAAAGGTCACGCCGCGGATGGTTTTCACCTCATTGGCAATGGTCTTATAACTACGCGCAGTCTCATTCAGCTTAGACCCACCACT
Organism: Dialister sp.; assembly: GCA_022722495.1. GTDB lineage: Bacteria > Bacillota > Negativicutes > Veillonellales > Dialisteraceae > Dialister. The sequence goes on from JAIJLI010000355.1 coordinate 1,034, forward strand.
TGTGTAAAAGTTTGTTTCGATCACATATAGCTGGTCAGGCATTTTGATCACATAGTCAAATCGCTTCTCGGCTTTCCCATCATTGGAAATGGCAGATAAATCAATCCCCCATTTCTGATGAATTTTAGTGATCGTCATTTCTTTGAAATACGTCTCATCTCTTCGAAATCCCGCCTTCTGAATGAATTTTTCTACAAGATCTTCCATCAGATGTCCGCCTCGGTTCTTTCTCCCATTTGAGTCAAGCCCTGTTTCCACCCCCGTCACATAATCCAGCAGATTGCGAATGTGGTGGTTCTGCATCAACTGAAAAAGTCCAGTCTTTCGCATGAATGTCTTGTACTGCTCGATGGTATCGCTCATCTTCTTAAAATGATACGTAAATGCGCCATCCTCATCCATCGCATAGATTTCGTTGCTTCGAACAGCCAAAAGAATCGGGATACACTTCAGCGTCTCCGGATATCGGGTTACAATTTTTTCGAAGTCGGCTTCTATCTGCTTTGATCCAATGAGTGAATTCAGTATATTCAGCTCCACCTTTACATCTGCTATATTTCGGTAAATCTTATCGAAATCAATGTAGTACTGATAGCTGGCGATGCTATCTCGGAAGGAGGCTAACCATACATCAAAATCTCGTCTCATTCCGACCACCCCTTCCAGCCATACGATATCAGCACCTCATTGATCTTTCCCCGCTTCGTTCCTTGGCTGTTCACACTACGGGACGCCCGTACCGTGACAAGGTCATACTCTTTATATAACTCGCGGATTTCAGGGCAGTCTGAATTCGACTGCAGGAATGGAATGCCACGCGAGCGAAGGGCATCACACGCTTCCTTCAGCGCCACCTGCTCCTCGTAGCCGAAGCCCTGCTCCGTATAGCTCGTAAAGGAAGAGGATGATGAAATCGGCATGTACGGCGGATCCAGATACACGAAGTCCCCCGCTTTCACGCCCTCGAGGATATCCCGATAGTCGCGGTTCTCTATCCGGATATCTTTCTCCCGGAAATAGACAGACACCACGCGAAGCATCTCTGCATTCACGATATTCGGATATTTGTAGCGTCCGAAAGGCACGTTAAACTGCCCCTTCGAATTCACGCGAAAGAGCCCGTTGTAACATGTCTTATTCAGATACAGAAATCGCGCCGCCCGTTCGACCGCGGAAAGCCCATGGTAGCTTTCTGTCCGGTCCCAGCTGCGCACTTCATAGTAATACTCCTTGCTGTTCTGCTCCGCATGATATGCCAGACAGGAAATCAATGCCTCCACATCTTCCTTGATGACGCGGTAAACATTGATCAAATCCCTATTGTAATCATTGATGACAGCTTTGTCCGGCAGCAGGGAGAAAAAGACAGCACCCCCCCCGAAAAAAGGTTCGACATATCGTGTGTAAGGGATGGTTTCCACGCGAGGCAGGATCTCACGCAGCAGCTACCGCTTGCCACCCACCCATTTCAATACCGGACCAATCACTTGACTTTCTCTCATAGCTTCTCCTTTCAGAAATAGAATATTTTCGATCTATTGTACTATTGATCTCTGCTATGAGTCAACGCAAAAAGCTCCTTCCCGAATGGGAAGGAGCTGGTAGCTGGTGACTGGTAATTCAAAGACATCAGACTCCCGTATCATCATTTCGAGCGAAGCGAGAAATCTTTGTTATTCGCGGCGAGGGACTCACGTTTCCCCCACATGTGCCGCGAACTTCTCCACTTTCCTCATCTGTCTTTCATCCCGCTAGGACCCTATCCGGCTCGTTTCGCTCGCCACCTTTTTTTTCCCCCCCGCAGGGAAAGCGGTGTTCTCGTTTCGTTGTCTTCCCAATGGGGGAAGGCGGTACTCTCATTTTCCGCCCTTGAGACGCATTTCCCCACTCTCTTTCATACCGCCAGTGCCC
>JAIJLI010000356.1 GCA_022722495.1 Dialister sp.
CTTCATTCAGGAGTGCAAGAACGAGAGGGCAAGAAAGGCGGTGATAGCAGCCATGAACGAGGGTTCGGTACGAGTATTGTTCGGCTCCACATCCATGTTGGGTACAGGTGTAAATGCACAAAAACGGTGTGTGGCTATCCATCATTTGGATACACCGTGGGTGCGACATGAAGTCGCATAGATAATTGTTGGAATGATACTTTAAGTATCAGTTTTAACCCGCTGTTCCGTCAGCGGTAGCCTACCGACCGATGCACCTTAATGTTGTATTAAGCGGTCGGGACAAAGTACACTTTCGCAAGACAAGACAGAACCGTGAGGGGAAGTCAAGTATGGTTAGTATCATACCGTAGAGTGGCGAGGCTGGATAGTATGGTTAGCGTAAGCGAACTGTTAGTAAACTTCGTAATGTCGTAAAAGAGTGCAAGATACTGATACACTCTACCCAAAATGGGATGCGGTCAGATAATCCTCTCCATGGTAGGATTACACGGATGTAAAGACCGTCGGAGGATGAGACAGAACCTAACCTATCCGTTAGTTATCTATGTGGAACATGGTAAGCCTGTACATCTCCTGTCAGACGAAAGACAGGTAAGCTGAAAGTAATGGATACTGAATGATGTGCAGGTATAAGATAACAGAGAAAGCGAATGCCGTTCTGTAATGGGACGGATAGGGTTTGAGCCACTTATCACGAGTTGACAAGGGACAACATCAACCTACCACGAAAGTGGGCAGACTTCTGTGGTAATGTTTGGGAGGCAAATACCCAACATTAGCCAAATGGTAATTCTTTACAATAAACTTTTAGAACTTTTTAAAGTAGGAATGCAAATGAACGATAAAATCAAAGAAAATCTCCTCGACCAATCGTGTGCGCCGACTGACAACCTGCAATCAAATTGGGACAGAATAGACTGGACTAAGGCGGAGCAAGCTGTTAAGAAGCTTCAAGCTCGTATTGTAAAGGCTCAGAAGGAAGGCAGACATAACAAGGTGAAAGCCTTGCAATGGACGCTTACCCACTCTTTTTACGCAAAAGCCTTAGCCGTAAAGAGGGTTACTTCTAACGGGGGTGGTTGTACTCCTGGGGTTGACAAAGAAATATGGGATACCCCTAAAGCTAAAACGCAAGCAATAACCCAACTCAAACGCAGAGGCTACCAGCCAATGCCGCTGAGAAGAGTTCATATCAAGAAGAGCAACGGCAAACTGCGACCGTTGGGAATACCGACAATGAAAGACAGAGCCATGCAAGCACTCTATCTTATGGCATTGGAGCCTGTATCAGAAACTACAGCTGATACTCGTTCATACGGTTTCCGCAAGGAACGCTGCTGTATGGATGCAGTACAGCAATGTCATAACATTCTCCGAAAGGGATATTCTCCCGAATGGATTTTGGAGGGTGACATAAAAGGGTGTTTTGACCATATCAGCCATGAGTGGTTACTTGCCAATATCCCAATGGATAAGGCAATACTCCGAAAATGGTTGAAATGCGGCTACGTATTCAACAAACAGATGTTCCCGACAGAGGAAGGTACACCGCAAGGCGGTATAATTTCTCCGACACTTGCCAATATGACTTTGGATGGATTGCAGAAAGTTCTTGCAGATAGGTACAAGAGAAGAACCATACAAGGAAAGCATTATTCCCCAATGGTAAACCTTGTACGCTATGCGGATGATTTTATCATCACTTGTGAGAACAAAGAAACTCTTGAAAATGAAATCAAGCCATTGGTTGCTGAATTTATGTCTGAAAGAGGTCTGACCTTATCAGAGGAAAAGACGGTGATAACCAACGTGCATGACGGTTTTGATTTTCTTGGCTTTAATATCCGCAAATACGGCAAGGACATATTGACCAAGCCGACAAAGAAATCCGAGAAACGCTTTATGGAGAATATCCGTAAGGTAATTAAGGAGAACAAGGGTTGCAGACAGGAGTCGTTAATCAGAATGTTGAACTCTAAAATCCGAGGATGGGGAGGTTATTATCAGCATGGAGCGACACGTGATTCATTTCACAGAATCGACCATCAGATATTCCTCTCACTATGGCAATGGGCAAAACGCCGTCATTCCAAGAAAGGGAAACGGTGGATAAAAGACCGATATTGGCATGACATTCGAGGGAACAAATGGACTTTCGCTTCAAAATTCAAGAAACCAAACGGAAAGGAAGACCAATTGACATTATTGTCTCTGACTTCATCGTTTCCATTCCTGCAATACACGCAGATAAAAGGAGACATGAACCCGTTTGATGCAGACTGTCGTCTGTACTTCTATAAAAGAAAGAAGTCGAAAATGCTTGTTACGCTAAAAGGACGCAAGTCACTGCTGTACCTATGGGAAAAGCAAGGACGCAAATGTCCTATATGCGGTGAGCCTATTGATACGCACAAGGCATGGAATGTCATGCCAACCGTTCAAAACGGAAAGAAATGCAATCTGTTGGTTCATGATGAATGTTTTAAATTATCCCGCAAATCAAATGGAAACAAGAAGTAGTTTGAGCCGGTCTCTGCATACAAACAGAGGCTTAGAAAAGCTTGAGCCGTATGAGGGGAAACTCTCATGTACGGTTCTTAGGGGGGAAGAGGGCAGCAATGCCCTTGACCTACCCGATCGACCGTCAAACTTGGCACAGCGTGACGGTCGAGGGGTGCGTGCTGGTAACGAGATTGCCAAACTGTATGCCGACAACAAGGTGGATGTCATCATCTATGCAGTGGAAAAGTCGCTTGACTCGTACAAGTTTAACCTCCTGCACTGCAAGCAGACTTTTATCTCGCAGTTGAAAAGCGGAGCCTTGGGAGCTAGAACCATTGACGAGGGAGCGATGGACGAGAAATCGGGCATGAATTTTTCAGAGTATATGGCTATTCTCTCCGGAAATACCGACTTGCTTGACAAGGCG
>JAIJLI010000357.1 GCA_022722495.1 Dialister sp.
GTGTACGTCTGGAAGACTGCGATTTGCCTGAAGCAGCTGCTGTCATCATCACGAAGAAGGATCGCGGGATCTTCAGGGATCCGCATCTGAAAGCCTTTGGCATCCCCGTGTTTCTGATTGTCCAGGAAGGGGAAGAGCTATGTGAGGATGTCTTGGGGGAGGCGTATGGCATTCTGGATCTTTCCCGGGCTTCGCAGGAATACTACAAGCGTCAGATCGAAAGTGCAGCCGAGCAGTATGAGGCCAGGATCCTGCCGCCTTTCTTCAAAAGTCTGATGGAGTATGTCGAGAGAGGAAATACGGAATTCGACTGCCCGGGCCATCAGGGCGGCGAGTATTTCAGAAAGCACCCCGGCGGACGTATTTTTTATGATTTTTATGGTGAGAATGCATTCCGTGCGGACTTGTGCAATGCGGATGTAGATATGGGACATCTGCTGATCCATGAGGGGATGCCGCTCAAGGCGCAGCAGCATGCGGCGAAGGTCTTTCATGCAGACAAGGCCTATTTCATACTGAACGGGACATCCGGCGCCAATAAAGTGGTGATGAATGCGCTGCTCTCGCCGGGAGATCTCGTGCTGTATGAGAGAAACAATCACAAGTCCATGGGCTATGGTGCGCTCATTCAAGCGGGCGCGATCCCGATCTATCTGGAGACGGCGAGAAATCCCTTCGGACTCATTGGCGGGATGCTCGACCACTGCTTCAACGAAGAGTACATCCGTATGCTGATCGCAGAGCGGGATCCGAAGCGCGCGCTCATGGATCGTCCGATCCGCGCGGCGGTGCTGCAGCTCGGCAATTATGACGGCTGTATCTACAATGCGCGGCAGGTGGTGAATAAGATCGGCCATCTTTGCGACTACATCGTCTTTGACTCGGCTTGGGTGGGCTATGAGCAGTTCATACCGATGATGAAAGACTCGAGTCCGCTCTTTTTGGATCTCGGGCCGAAGGATCCGGGCATCATCGTGACGCAGTCAGTGCATAAGCAGCAGGCCGGCTTCTCACAGGCATCCCAGATCCTCAAAAAGGATAGCCACATCAAAGGGCAGAAGCGCTATGTGTCGCACAAGATCATGAACAATGCCTTCATGGTGAATTCCTCGACATCGCCGAATTACCAGATCTTCGCATCGCTGGATATGAATGCCAAGATGCAGGAAGGCGAAGCGGGCAAGCTTCTTTGGCATGAGTGCATCGCGACCGCCATCGAAGCCAGAAAGTCCGTGCTTCGCTGCTGCAAGTACCTGCGCCCGATCGTGCCTCCTGTCGTTCATAACCAGAAGTGGGAAGAGGGCGACACGGAGAACATGGCGGCGGATATTTCCTACTTCACCTTTGAACCGGGCGGAAAATGGCACTCCTTTCAGGGCTATGGCAAGGGGCAGTACTTCATCGATCCTTTGAAGCTGCAGCTCATGACGCCCGGCATCTCGATGGAGACAGGAGAGTATGAGGACTTTGGTATCCCCGGTATCATTCTGGCAGAGTATCTAAGAGAAAACAGCATCATTCCGGAAAAATGCGACTTGAATGACATCCTCTTCCTGATGACGCCGGCTGAGACAAAGACCAAGCTGGATCATCTCATCACGAAGTTGGTGCGATTTGAAAAGTATATCGACGAGGATGTACCAATGGAGATCGTGCTTCCCTATATCTATCAGAAGTTTGAGAAACGCTATCAGAATTATACGATCCGGCAGCTCTGTCAGGAGCTTCATGATTTCTACAAAGCCAAGAAGATCAATGTGCTTCAGAAGAAAATGTTTCTCAAAAAATATTTCCCTTCGTACTTCATTTCTCCGCAGGAAGCGAACTGGGAGCTGGTGCGGGGCGAGGGGGAGCTGGTGCCTTTGAAGGAGATCGAAGGACGCGTGGCGCTGCAGGCAGCTGTCCCATACCCGCCCGGTGTCCCGTGCGTACAGCCCGGAGAGCGCTGGACGGAGATCGTCATGGACTATATTCAGGACTTTGTGGAGGGGATGAATGAGCTTCCGGGCTTTACGCCGGAGATCCAAGGCGTGTACACGGAGCGCATTCAGGAGAAAATCGAAGCGAAGGCCTTCGTACTGACGCGTGAGGCAGAGGAAAAGTATGGACAGCAGAGCAGCTGCTGATCAAGGATCAGAAATCTAGATTAGGGATTAAGGGATTAGGGAACAGGGGATTAAGGAACAGGGGTTAGATTTCAAGACTTGAAGACTAAGGGGGCGTAGAGCCCGTGGTCTTCAGCCCCTCACTGAGTTTCCTTGAAAGGCAGGCGGATATGAAACTCAATTTCACGTCGCTTCAGTATTTCCAAAAGACCGCGGAACTGGAGCATCTGACGAAGGCGGCAGAGGAGCTGCACATCGCGCAGCCTGCCCTGTCCCGCACTATACGCGGGCTGGAGCAGGAGCTGGAGGTGACGCTCTTCGAGCACCAGGGGAGAAATATCCGTCTGACGCGTGATGGGCACATCCTTTTGAAGCATGCACAGAATTTTCTGAAAGAGTTCGATGAGATGCAGCAGGAATTCAAAGACTCTCGCGATCTCGCACAGTCTACGGTGAAGCTTGCGATCCTTTCTGCGACAAAGATGATCCCCAACTTTTTGATGCAGTTCAAGAAAGAACATCCGACGGCGATCCTGGAGATCCTGCGTCCGGATTCGCAGCAGGCGGCCGCCAAGCTGGATCTTTCGCTTTACGCCGATCTATCCATGATCGATAATGATCACACGGTGAGCCTTTTCAGGGAAAGTCTCGTCATGATCCTGCCGAAGAATGATCGTCATGCCGATCTGCCCTATGTGAGCCTTTCCGATTATGCGGAGGCAAATTTCATCGCAGCCCCCAAGGGCTTCATGCTGCGTGGCGCGCTGGAAGCCTTTTGCAAAAAGGCGGGCTTTACGCCGCAGGTGGCGCAGCGGATTAACGAC
>JAIJLI010000358.1 GCA_022722495.1 Dialister sp.
ACTACCTATCTCCGTTCATGGATGCCTGGCAAGGTGGGGCGATGGAGCAGTTGGCGGGTCAGATTGCAAGCGCAAAGATTCCGTTGTCACGAATGATCTCACCACAACTCTACTGGGTGATGTCCGCAAGCGAGTTTACACTTGACATCAACAATCCCGAAGAACCGAAGATTCTATGTGTCGGCAACAACCCCGACCGTCAGAATATTTATGGTGCGGCACTTGGTTTGTACAACAGCCGCATCGTGAAACTCATCAACAAGAAGGGACAGCTCAAATCATCCGTTATCATTGACGAGTTGCCGACCATCTATTTCAAGGGATTGGATAACCTGATTGCTACGGCACGAAGCAACAAGGTTGCCGTCTGCTTGGGCTTCCAGGACTTCTCGCAGTTGGTTCGTGATTATGGAGACAAGGAGGCTAAGGTGGTGCGCCCATAAGGGTGTGTAATAATTACTTCTATAGCAAGAAGTTAGGCAAGTGTTCTTTGAAATGACCTATCACCGCTGACTTATCTGAAAGAGAAATCGGACAGGGAGTATAGCATGTCAGCAAAGCCATAAGTCAGCAAAGTTACCAAGCTGCAACTGAATGGTGGGTGAAAAGACAGATATGAGGATAAAGTCCATACTGATTGAATGATAGTCCAAGTGGTTAGAGCCTTAAACTGTGACGTCAAGGTAACTATAATCGTCATACTGCGACTCCCATTTCCATACTGCTTTGGGAAATGTGGCAAGAACTGGTCGCAGCACAACGTTATCAACGTAAAGGGCGGAAGTCATATCCGACAATCTGTCAAGCTATGTTATTATACACTTAAATGGGGATTACCTAAATCGGAAAGCTCTGTGAGCTATGAGGTGTAGCCTCTGAATATCCGACAAGGTAACGGAGCCGTCGTAGTAGTTTGAGCAAGGGAAAGCCTTGTACATGGCGAAGGACGGCAGTTGATTCTTTTAATACAATTAACGGAAAATGTGAAGAGACATTATGAGAAATCCAGAAAAAGTATTAAACAGTCTGACAAAACACAGCAATCAGACAGACTATAAGTTTGAAAGATTGTATCGGGTTTTGTTTAATGAGAAAATGTATTACCGTGCGTATCAGAAACTGTCAAAGAAGCAAGGTAATAACACCAATGGTTCAGACGGAAAGAATATTGACGGTATGAACATTGTAGAAATTAAACAGTTGATACAAAAGCTCAGAGATGAGAGTTATCAACCTGCACCTGCAAGAAGAACGTATATTCCGAAGAAAAATGGAAAAATGCGTCCTCTTGGCATACCTGCATTTAAAGATAAGTTAGTGCAAGAAGTTATGAGAATGATACTTGAAGCTGTTTACGAAGACAGTTTCAGTTATATGTCTCATGGTTTCAGACCTGCCAAAAGCTGTCATACTGCACTGAAATATCTTCAGGATAATTTCATCGGTACAAAATGGTTTATAGAGGGAGACATAAAAGGTTTCTTCGACAATATAAACCATGATGTGCTAATTAAAATTCTCCGAGAGCGTATCAAGGACGAGCGCTTTATTCGATTAGTCAGAAAGTTTCTAAATGCAGGATATATCGAAAACTGGGTATTCCACCGCAATTACAGCGGTACTCCACAAGGGGGTATTATAAGCCCACTGTTGGCAAACATATATTTGGATAAACTCGACAAATATATGATGGAGTACATAGGTAAGTTCGACAAAGGAAAGAAAAGGCGCAGAAATCCCGAACATCGTAAGCTTGAAGGTCGAAAAAGAACTGTTATCAAAAAACTCGCAAGAGAAACAGACATGGGGAATATCCTCATGTTGCAAAAGGAGATTAAAGAAATTGAAAAGAAGCGTGTGCAAATACCAGCAGCCGACGGAATGGACAGCAACTACAAGCGTCTTAAATATGTACGCTATGCTGATGATTTCCTAATTGGTGTTATAGGTTCTAAAGAGGACTGCTTACGTATAAAAGCAGACATCAAGACTTTTCTTGAAAACAAGTTAAAGCTTGAATTGTCCGATGAAAAGACACTTATAACTCACGGAAACCAATCCGCCAAATTCTTGGGCTTCGATGTTTATATTCGCAAGACCAATGGAGCTAAAAGAGACAAGAATGGAGTATTGAAAAGATACTTTGGCAACAAAGTTGTACTAAAGGTAACGACAGAGACCATTCGGAAGAAACTCCTTGCCCTGGATGCTGTTGAAATTAATACTATATACGGCAAAGAGATATGGAAAGGTATTCCAAGAGGGTATTTGTCAGTCAATGACGACCTTGAAATTTTGGATAAGTACAATTCCGAAATACGTGGCTTCTACAATTACTACTCTATTGCAAATAACAGCAATGTCGTAAATTCGTTTTATACTATCATGAAACAAAGCATGATAAAGACTTTCGGACAAAAATACCGTATAAAAGGTAGTAAGCTTAGAAAAAAGCTACGTATCGGAAAGGAAATAGGCGTGCGTTTCAAGGACAGTAAGGGACGAGAGAAAACAAGGCTCTTCTACCACGATGGCTTTAAACGAAAAAAAGATGGCTGCAATATTGTTGATATTGATGAAATGCCCAAAACAAAATACACTTTTGTGCGCACAAGTCTTATGGACAGATTAAGTGCGTGTGTCTGTGAATACTGTGGGGCAACAAGCAACCTCGAAATGCATCATGTTCGCAAGCTCAAAGACTTGAAAGAAAAAGATGCTTGGGCACGATTTATGATTGCCCGTAAAAGGAAAACAATAGCTGTGTGCCATAATTGCCATAAACTTATACACAATGGCAAATTATAGACTGAATGAATCAATGGAAAGCCGGATACATCGAGAGGTGTACGTCCGGTTTGGGGGCGAGCTTTCGAAATCCCGTCATAGCAATATGAAAATGGGCGTTGGGAGCTTAGCCTACGT
>JAIJLI010000359.1 GCA_022722495.1 Dialister sp.
GTAGCAGACGCTGTGAGATTTATTGAAGCCGTAACCGGCAAAGTGGACCATGAGGTCGAAGACGTAATTCGCCGTCTTTTCATCGACGCCATTCTTCACGGCGCCTGTGACAAAGGTATCGCGGTTCTTCTGCAGAATCTCCGGCTCCTTGTGTCCCATGGCGCGGCGGAGCATGTCGGACTGGCCGAGGGAAAAACCGCCCATGACAGAGGCGATCTGCATGACCTGTTCCTGATAGAGAATGACGCCGTAGGTTTCCTTCAGGATGGGAGCCAGGGATGGGTGCGGGTACTCGATGGGGATCTCTCCATGTTTTCTCTTGATGAAATCTTCCGCCATGCCGCTGCCCAAAGGTCCCGGACGGTAGAGGGCAACCATCGGGATGAGGTCTTCGAAGCGGTCCGGGTGGAGCTTCATCAGAAGATTCGTAAAGCCGGAGGACTCGGACTGGAAAACGCCTGTGGTGTCGCCCGCGCAGAGCATCTCGCACGTCTTTTCGTCGACAGAAGGAATGCGGTTGATGTCGATGGTGACACCGCGGTTTGCCCGGATCATCTCGACCGCATCATGGATGACGGTGAGGTTTCTAAGCCCCAAGAGATCCATTTTGAGAAGGCCGAGCTGCTCGACCTGATCTTTTTCGTACTGCGTCTGGATGAAATCATCCGCAGTGAGCTGGATCGGCACGTACTCATCGACGGGCTTCGAGCAGATGACGACGCCGGCGGCGTGCGTACCAGAATTTCTGGAAAGCCCTTCCAGGTCGAGGCAATGGTCGATCAGGGTGCGCATAGTCGCATTCGACTCGTAGAGGTCTTTGAATTCCTTCGAGCCATCCAGCGTCTTCTTCAGCGTGACGCCCGGGCCGCTCGGCACCATCTTTGCGATCTTGTCCACTTCGCGGAGGGGCAGATTCATGACACGGCCGACATCACGGATGACGGCGCGCGCCGCAAGCGTACCGAAGGTGATGATCTGCGCCACCTGCTCAGCGCCGTACTTCTCTGCGAGATAGGCGATGACCTGCCCGCGTCCGCGATAGCAGAGGTCAGTATCGATATCCGGCATGGAGATTCGCTCCGGATTCAGGAAGCGTTCAAAGAGAAGGTCGAAGCGCAGTGGGTCGATTTCCGTGATGTGCAAGAGGTAGGCGACGATGCTTCCTGCCGCGCTCCCACGCCCCGGCCCGATCGGGATGCCATGTGTCTTCGCGTAGCAGATGAAGTCCATGACGATCAGGAAGTAATCCGAGAATCCCATCTGATTGATGACACCGAGCTCATAATCCAGACGCTCCTGCTCTTTTCCCGTGGACTCCGGATAGCGCTCCGGGATCGCCGCCTCGCAGAGCTTTCGCAGGTATGACTTGGACGTCTCGCCCTCCGGCACATCAAAGGACGGGAGCTTGTGGTCGCCAAAGGTGAAGGTCACATGACAGCGCTCTGCGATCTTTGCCGTATTCTCAATAGCGCCCGGATACTCGCCTAAGATCGCCTGCATCTCCTCCCCGCTCTTGCAGTAGAATTCGTCATTCGGAAAATGGAAATGATAGGGATCATCCAGTGTCTTTCCCGTGGAGATGCAGAGCTTGATCTCCTGGCTCTTCGCATCCTCTTTTTTCGTATAGTGGAAATCATTCGTCGCGACCAGCCCCAGCCCATACTCTTTTGCCAAAGACGCCAGCACCGGACGCACATCCGCTTCTTCCGGGATGCCGTGATTCTGCAGCTCGAGGAAATAGTTCTCCTTCCCGAACGTATCGATGTAGTAGCGGATCACCTTTCTGGCTTCATCCATGTCGCGGTTTAAGATCGCCTGCGGAAGCTCGCCGGCAACACAGGCCGACAACGCAATGAGCCCTTTGTGATACTTGGACAGAAGCTCATGATCCACCCGCGGCTTATGAAAATAGCCCTCCGTCCACGCCTTCGAGCAGATCTTGATGAGATTCTGATAGCCCTCATTCGTTTCTGCCAAAAGAATCAGATGCCCCAGCTTCTCCTTCTCGCCCTTCGCCCGCTCGAAGCGGCTCTTCCTCGTGACGTAGACCTCGCAGCCGATGATCGGCTTGATGCCCTGCGCGATACACTCTTTATATAAATAGACCGCACCGTACATGACACCATGGTCCGTGATCGCGACCGCTGTCTGCCCGAGCGACTTGACATAAGAGACAAGCTCCTTGATGCGGCATGTACCGTCGAAAAGACTGTACTCGGTGTGGACGTGGAGATGAACAAATGGATCCAAGCGGAAACGCCTCCTTCACTCCTTTTTCTTTCGAATTCTAAGATAGCGCGGATCCGCTCGCAGGATCAGTGCCACCTTAGAAATCACTTTTTCTTATTGTATCATATTTCGTGATTGGTCATTCAACCGGTCCTGCTGAAAAAGTACGAAGTGGGGAGCGTAGCCAGAGATCAGCGGGTTCTATGGGTTCAGTGGGTTCAACGGGGGCGGTGCGGCGCATTTCGTCATCCTGAGCGGAGAAAAGCGTCGTATGTTAGAAAATGGCTAATCTGGAATATGAGAACTGAGTCGAAGGATCTAAGCGCCGCGAAGTTTTAAACCGCGAAAGATGAAAAAACTGTGACCCTTTTGAACCTTCAAAACCCGCTCCCCCTCTTTCGCACGCAATCAAGGGGCAGCACGCCCCAAAAGCTGCCCCTGAGTAACATGAGCCATAAAAAACTGGTGACCCGTCATCGGGAGAACCTCCCAGTCACAAGTCACCAGTTTTTAATCGATGTTTCTCTGCCTCTCCCCAAAACAAAATTCCCTCTGTAGAAATATCAATCATTTCTTCAGAGGGAATTTCCTTTGGTTTGCACTTGTCAACAAAAATTGGACACGAAACTAAAAAAATTAGGCATAAAAATTGAATACTTGTACAAGATACAGTGAATCTTCCAACATCGTCTCGG
>JAIJLI010000360.1 GCA_022722495.1 Dialister sp.
AAAAAAGGAACCGCTTTCGCGGTTCCTTTTTTCTGTCATTATTCCCAAGCAGGAACGATGGTGCCTTTGTATTTTTCAGCGATGAATTTCTTGACGGATTCAGACTGATAGTACTTTACGAATTTTTGATAAGCCGGCTGATCCTTGTCCTTCTCGCGGGCAGCGATGATCATGACGGCGAGCGGGGTATCTTTGTCTTCGAGGAAGATGCCCTGGTCTTTCGGGGAAAGTCCGGAGCTCATGACGTAGTTCATGGTGATGACGGATGCATCGACATCAGCAAGGCTTCTTGGAAGCTGAGCAGCTTCGAGTTCCTGGAATTTCAGGTTCTTCGGGTTTTCTACGACATCTGCCGGGGTGGCTTTCATGCCTACGCCTTCCTTCAGCTTGATGACGCCTGCTTTTTCGAAAGTCCCTTCTGAGGAGGGCGCACATGTGACAGTCCGGACGACGCTTCTTTCTCATGTGAAAGAGGCGCTGGCAGCCGGTGTACGTCAGGTCATTTTTGGTGGCGAATCCTTCTCGCATAGGCCGATTCCATGGAAAGACTATGAGGAGGCGGTGCGTCTTTGTCACGAGGCAGAGGCAGAGATCCTCTTCCCCACACCGCGCGTGGTACGAGAAAAATATCAGGCCAGAGCGCAGGCGCAGCTGCGAAAGCTTTTGACGCTCCTTCCCGATGGCGTAGTGCTGGAATATGCCGGAGCCATCGAATGGGTGAAGGGGGAGGAAAGCCTCGCTGTCTGGGCGGGACCGTCTATGAATATTTTCAATAGCGAAGCTGAAAAAGAAATCGAAAGGCTCGGCTTTTCAGGCTGCTTCCTTTCACAAGAGCTGACGATCCCGCAGATCCGTCATATTGCGAAAGGATCGGATATACCGCTCGGGGCCTATGTGTATGGACGGACGGAGATGATGATTTCCGAGTACTGCGCGATCAATGCGGTGATGGGAGATAAGGACAAAAAGCACTGCCCTATGTATTGCATGCGGGGGCGCTTCGCTCTGAAGGATGGGGAAGGACGCCGTTTCCCTATCCATACCGATGAATGGTGCCATATGCATATCGCCAACTGCCATGTCCTGGATATGCGTCCATACTTTGATGAATTGAAAAAAGCGGGCCTTTCTGCGTTGACACTGGACGTTCGCGGGAATGAAGGCAGCATCCTCTCGCTTTGTAAGGATGCCTGTGATATACTCTGCGGCCGGAAAGAGGCCCCCGGAGCAGGCAGGGGAGACGATGTCACCCGTGGTCACTTCTTTAGAGGAGTTTTATAAATGAAACAAGATGTACTGGAAACACTGGAGTTCGACAAGATCCGCGAAAAGCTCGCAGAGCTCGCCCCCTCGCAGCTTTCCAAAGCTATGGCACGGACGCTCATGCCGTCCGTAGAGCCGGAGATCATAGAGAAAAAGCTCACGGAAACAGAAGAAGCATCGATTCTTCTGGAGCGCGAGATCACGACCCCTTTGGGGGAGACGCATGACATCACCGAGACACTGGAAAAAGCTGGGAAAGACATGATCCTGATGGCGAAGGAATTCATTGATCTCGCTGCAACGCTCGAAACGTATAAGAAGATGCATCACTATTTCGAAGGCGAGCGTCATCTGGTCTATCCCGCGCTCGAAGAGCTTGCTTCGCTCATTATCCCGCAGGAACAGCTGATTGCAAGGATCCATCAGGTCTTCGATGAGCATGGCGAGGTCAGTGACCGCGCCTCCCCGCGTCTTTCCCGCATCCGCACGGAAAAGGAAATGATTAAGAATCGTATCCGCAAGACGATCCAGCAGATCATCCAGGATAAGGATCAGTCCTCCTATTTTCAGGACGCCATCGTGACACAGAGAAATGGTCGCTATGTCGTACCGGTCAAGGAAGAATACCGGTATAAATTTGAAGGGATCGTGCATGACAGATCATCCACCGGGCAGACGCTTTTTATGGAGCCGATGGTCTCGGTGCGTCTCAATAACGACCTCGCCGAACTCACGGCTTCGGAAAAGCAGGAAGTCCAGGAAATCCTCCGTGCACTTACAGAGCAGGTGAAGAAGACACGGGAAGTCACGAAGAACAACTGTCACCTTGCGACCGAGCTGGAGTTTATTTTTGCACGTGCGAAAATGGCACTCTCCATGCAGGGAGTAAAAGCCATCCACTCCACTCATGCGCTCGACCTTCGCCGTGCTCGTCATCCACTTATTCCTGCGGATAAGGTGGTGCCGATATCTTTGACGCTGGGAATGGATTTCCAGATCCTCATCATTACAGGATCGAATGCGGGCGGCAAAACCATCGCGATCAAAACAGCGGGGCTTCTATCGCTCATGAATCAGTCCGGTCTCTTTATTCCGGCGGCTGAGGGCTCGATGCTTCCGATTTATAAAAATATCTATGCCATTATCGGTGACGAGCAGAGCATCCAGTACAATCTTTCGACCTTTTCTTCCTACATCACACAGCTCACGGCTTTTCTTTCTCATGTGGGGACAGAAGATCTTGTGCTTCTCGATGAACTGGGTTCAGGCACAGACCCTGTCGAAGGAGCCGCGCTTGCACAGTCCGTTACGGAGTATCTGCAGATGCAGGGAGTACCCGCTATCATTACGTCCCATTTCAGTGAAATGAAAAAACTCGCTTACGAGACGCGCGGTATCGAAAATGCATTCGTAGAGTTTGACGAAGAGACACTGACGCCGACCTACCACCTTATCATCGGCGTTGCGGGGAACAGCAATGCCTTCAGCATTTGCAAGCGACTTGGTATGCCGCCCCTTGTCCTTTCGCGTGCCAGCCAGCTGAAAGAAGGCTCTCCGCTTCACAATATGGAAGAAGTCATGGCACGGCTGAACCGCCAGACGCGGGAAGTCGCGCATGAAAAAGAAGAGGTGGAAGCCCAGCTGAAGAAGGCTGAGGAA
>JAIJLI010000361.1 GCA_022722495.1 Dialister sp.
GATGTAAGGCAGCACCAAGACATCGTTTCCCCTCAGTGCATACACGCTGATTCCTGCAGGGCAGTAGAGATCCCTCGGCTGCGCTCGGGATGACGATGCTGAAGAAACCCAGTCACTAGCCACTAGTCACTAGTCACTCAAGGCTCCTAATCCCTAGCCACTCATTCCTGCTTTCAAACTTCAGTCTCAAATAAAAAATCACGCCATGCGACTACCTCGCACCGCGTGATCTTCTATTTCTGTCAATTTATTCCTTCATGACCGTCCCATCGGCAAGTGTGATGGTGTGTCCGTTGTAATGGATCGTGCCCAGATTGAAGAGGCTGGTGATCTGAGAGTCTGCGGTCAGGTTCCATGTAGAGCCTTCCGCAATGAAAATATCGGCATTGGTCTTGTACGGAGCGCCCTCCTGGGCATTCGGCGCGATGGTGATCGCACCGGTCCAGGTGGACTGGTCTTTGATACTGAGATTGATATCCGAGATGGTATCGAGGAGAATATCGCCATTCAGGATCTGATGCGACAGGATGACTTCCGCGTGACCGCCGTTCGCGCCTGCATCACCCCAGCCGTAGCCGCCGTCATTGCCTGTGATGGTGAAGACAGGCGATGCTTCATCCTGCGTGAGCGTGCTGTCCTTCAGCGTGATGCGGCAGTGGGTGCCGGTCACATAGAACATGCCGCCCTTATGAGAGATGAGGCTTGCATGATTCGCCTCGAACTGCTGCGTCCCTGTGACACCGATCGCGTCGGCATCCGAGTACATGACGATATTGTAAGGAAGCGCGCCTGTCTCATTGCCTTCGAGCGTCGCTCCATCGAGCGTGATGGAGCTGATATTCTTGATGACAGCCGCCTTGGTCTTTTCCGCCTTGACAGTCCCGCCTGTGATGGTCACATCGCCCTGGGTATAGATGCCGTGTGCATTCGTGCCGGAAGCGGTAAAGTCGGAGTTTTCGGTGAGAAGGATGCCGCCGTTTTGAGAGATGCGGATCGCCGGCGACTGATTTCCGGTGGTAGTGACCGTGGATGCCTCTACCTTCATCATCGCACGCTGGGAGACCTCGACGCCGGCAGCCTGCGCGCCCGTGGTGGAGACCTCTGCATTCGTCAGATTGATGTACGTGCCCTTGCTGTAGCCATAGGCGCCCGTCGCACCGTTTCCTGTGCTGGAAATCTTCACATCCGTGAAAGCCCCGTGTCCGCCATGGGTCACGAGCAGCGCCGCATTCATCCCGTAAAGGTCACTGCTTTCTGCATTCGAGGTGTCACCGGACTTCGTGATGGTATCGCCCTTCGCGGTGATGTATGCCATGGAGACGCGAAGCGCATTCTCATCCGCTTTGTCCGAGCTGTAGGTCATGCCGTCATACGCACCATCGGATCCGATCTCGGCGGCTGCGCTCCCCTGATCTGCGGTATACTTCGCCGCCGGTGCCGGGGCAGGCGCAGGTTCGGGTTCCGGCTCCGGCTCTGGTTCCGGTTCGGGCAATGGAGCGGGCTCCGGCTCTGCAGGCTTAGGCGCTTCTGGTGAAAGATTCTTAAACGTGCCTGACTCGACCGCACTCTGGACATCAGGAAGCGTCAGAGAAAGTCCCTTCATCAGGGCATCGGTGTAGTTCACACCTTCAGCAGGTGCTTCCTGGGCTGCCGCCGGAGCTGGCAGAGCCGGTTCTGCCGCCTCTGCCATAGAAAGCGGCACCACCGCCCCTGTCAGAGCCAGCGCGCAGAGAAGGGATGTCAGTTTATTGGATTTCATAGGATTCCTCTTTTCTTTACTTGGAGCTATATGAACCTCAAACTATATATAAAGGTATAAAAATGCATTTCTATCATACTGTCTTTCATTTTACAACATTCTTCGGGAATTGTCATTAAAGAAAGATTTAAGGAAACAGGGTTCACTCGTGGGGCGTGCCCTGAAGTTTGAAAGCAGGGATGAGTAGCTAGGGATTAGACTAGGAGACATCAGACATATGACTTCTATCCTCCGTTCTTTGGGCATCGCCCCGTTTCGTCATCCTGCGCAGCGAGAAACGTCGAATGTGAGATCATGAATGCCAGAACAGCTGCGACCTCGTCATCAATCTCGGCGAAGCCGCCACCTTCATTCCTAATTCCTAATTCCTCATTCGAGCAAAGCTTTCATTCAGGGTCAAAGGGCCGTCCCTCCCCCAAACCTCTCTCATTTGTGCTACAATGAGAAAAGCAAAAACCGCTACTTCCTATTCACTCTGTATTTCCCTGAGGAGGCCATTATGCATATCCATGTCATTGATCATCCGCTGATCCAGCACAAGCTGACCATTATGAGAAAGAAAGAAACCAGCTCCGGTGAGTTCCGCCGTCTGCTGCAGGAGATCACGCTCCTGATGGGCTATGAGCTCACCCGCGATCTGCCGCTCGAAGATGTCGCTATCGAGACACCGCTCGAAAAAGCAACAGGAAAACAGGTCGCCGGCAAGAAGCTCGGCATCGTCCCGATCCTGCGCGCCGGCTTCGGCATGGTGGAAGGCCTCACCGAACTCATGCCGTCTGCCCGCATCGGCGTCATCGGCCTCTACCGCGATCCCGTCACCGCCAAGCCGATCGAATACTATTGCAAGCTCCCGGATGTGGAAAATCGTGACTTCATCCTCGTCGATCCGATGCTCGCTACCGGAGGCAGCGCCGTCGCAGCCATCGACATGATGAAAGAAAAAGGCGTCAAGAATATCAAATTCATGTGTCTCGTCGCTGCCCCGGAAGGTGTCGAGGTCGTGAATCAGGCACATCCGGACGTTCCGATCTATACCGCCTCCCTCGACCGTCAGCTGAATGAAAAGAAATACATACTCCCGGGCCTTGGCGATGCTGGAGACCGCATCTTCGGGACGAAGTAAGAAGGTTTAAGGGTTCAGGGTTAGCTCATCGGGCGAGTT
>JAIJLI010000362.1 GCA_022722495.1 Dialister sp.
GGAAACGCTGATTCAATCGCAGAATCAGATTTCATATGGATTTTTATACATAGTGTCGTCGACATTCTCCTTAAATAGCTCGCTATTCGCGTCGAATGTTTCCTCGCTCTGTATAAAAATCCAAGAATGAAATCTGATAACGATTTAATCAGTGTTTCCTTAAAAATGGCTTATCTGAAATTATGAGAACTGAGTCGAAGAATCTAAGCGCCGCAGAGTTTTTAAGGAAACACTATTGCCCAAAATGGGAAACCCGTTGAACCTTTTGAACCCGCAGAACCTTCCGAACCCATTTCTCTATCTCCCTTTGTTCGGGCGTGGTTTGGCGGGATCCGCACTGCCATAGACCGCACGAACAGGCAGGCTCATCTTGAGCTTCTGCTCTGCGATCTGCTGGATGCGTACCGGTGCCTCCAGACGGGACACCTCGAGCTTATCCACCGCATTCTCCTTCGCCATCGTCATGACCTCGCTGCGGATACGCTGCATTCTGTATTCCTCCTGAATATTGATCCCACTCAGGAAGACCAGCAGCATCACGGGAAAAAGGATCATCAGCATCCCCAGAATGACGTCATGGAAAAAATAGGAAGAGTCAGACCTCTCGCGCTCAATCCGGCGAGGCGCGGCGACACTTTCCGGCATCGACGGTATGTAATCCATGACTTGCACTTCCTGTACCATACGATATTTCTCCCATCTTTTTCAGACTCTATATCTCAGGCTGAAGGAAACAGGGCCAGATCCCCGGTCGCTCCCCACACTCTTTCTACAACACGCAGGACCGCACTCCTCGCACGCGGATTCTCCTCGATCTCTTTCGCACTCGGCTTTTGCGCCTTGCCGATGGACTTCACCAGACGATGGTGGTGGCACACACAGACAGGCAGCTCCGGCGGGCAGATGCAGTCCCTTTCCATTTCCTTGAAAGCCTTCTTGATAATGCGGTCTTCCAGTGACTGGAACGTGATGACGCCGACCCGTCCCCCCACTTTCAGGTGGGAAACGCAGGCTTCCATCGTGTCCTTCAGGATCCCCAGCTCGTTATTTACCTCGATGCGGATCGCCTGAAATGTGCGCTTCGCCGGATGCGGGCCATTTCTTCTGGCATGCGCCGGAATGGCCGCCTTGATGACCGAGACCAGATCATCCGTCGTCTCGATGGGCTTCTTCTCGCGGAATTCACAGATAAACTGTGCGATCCGCTTCGCCCATCGCTCCTCCCCATACTCCCAGATGATGCGCGCAAGCTCTTCCTCTTCATACGTATTCACGATTTCATACGCCGTGCGCGGATTCCTCTGATCCATGCGCATATCGAGCTTCCCATTATTCATATAAGAGAATCCACGGCTCCCGTCATCGAGCTGATGGGATGACACCCCCAGATCGAAAATGAAGCCATCGACCTTGTCGATCGTAAGCGAGGCCAGGATATCATGGATGTGAGAAAAATTATCCCGCACAAAGAGATGCCGGCAGGCACAGCCGGAAAGACGGTGAGAAGCCGCCTCGATCGCTTCTTCATCCTGATCGACGCCGATCAGAAGCGCATCCGGAGCGAGCTTCTCCGCCATAGCCAAAGAATGTCCGCCGCCCCCTAAGGTGCAGTCGACATAAATGCCATGTGGATCCGTCAGGATCCGGTCGATCATTTCGTGCAGAAGCACGGTGGTGTGTTGAAATTCCATAAATGAGTCCTCGAAAAAAGGTGAAAGGTTCAGGGTTAAGGGTTGTGGTGGCGGCTTCGCCGAAATCCTTCGACTCAGGCCTCAACTTTCTGAATGCGACTTTTCCAACAAACGACATTTCACTCCGCTCAGGATGACGAAATGGGCGATGCCCTAAAGTAGCATTCAAGTCACCAGTCACTCCCAAACCTCACAGATCAAAATTCAGCGGAAGGTCGAGAGCATCCGCGATCTCTGCGATATCCTCGCCCTCTTCGTCCTGACGCAGGAGCTCCGGATCCCAGATCTCGATGATGGGTCCCGTCCCCACGATGCAGGCTTCCTTCTTCAGCTTTGCAAATTCACGAAGGTGGGCAGGGATCAGGATACGCCCCTGGCGGTCGCACTCCATCTCCGTCCCGCGGCCGATCAGATGACGCATGATCTTGCGGACATTACGGTTCGTGAAGGGCAGCTTCTGCAGCCGGGCGATCAAGGCATCCCAGCGCTCTTTCGGATAAATATTGAGGCAGGTATCCAGACTTGGAGCCAGCACAAAACGACTTCCCAGCTCTTCCCTGAATTTCGCGGGAAGGATCATGCGCCCCTTGGCGTCTATGGTATGAGAATATTCATTCATAAACATATCCTTCCACCTCCTCCACATTTACCCACATTCTACCACAATCCCCCACCCTGTGACAACGAAATTTTTTCAAACCCTTCATTTTTCCACCTGCTGCCCGTGTATCGATTTTATCGATGATTTCAGCGCTTTCTGCCTGAAATCAAACCAATCCCCGCTATGATTTCTTCCGTTTTTCGAAAAACAGGCAAAATAAAAAATCCCCACTCGGGGATCTTTCTATCCAAATGCTTAAAATAATTTCGGATTCCACAACGTTGTTTACCTGTATCCAAAAGTTGGGATAGGTGTGAAACAAAGAAACAAAAAGGAGCTGTGAAGAAATGAGGATTCATTTCTTCTCAGCCCCTTTTTTATTGTCGTATTTTGGATAAAACAGTCTTTCTTCCGTCATCCGCACTTATTTATGCGATGATAGAGTAACAATGCCTTTGCACTGCGATTTCTAGAGAAACTGTTTTTCCGCTGTGCAAGGAAGATCCCTCGGCTTCGCTCGGGATGACGATATGGGGCGGCGCTCGTCCAACATGAGTTTTCATCCAGATTTGGAAGCCAACCTCCGCCCCTTCGGGGCACCTCCTTCCAGAGGAAGGAGG
>JAIJLI010000363.1 GCA_022722495.1 Dialister sp.
GTTTTGTGATTTTTGTATTCCAAGACATAGGAGTGCTCCTTTCGTGGGAATGCGGATTGCATCTAAAAAGTAGACATTAGAAATGAGAAATGGCAGAGCGGCGCGTCATTTTGAAAAGCACCGAAGAGTAGAATCGTGGACGTGATCAGAGAATAGGTTTGAATCACCAGTCACAACTAACATATTCATGTATTTCATTCTGTCTATGCATATTATAGCCGTTTCTTTCTAACAATGGAATGTAGAAACGGTAAATTCTTTCAAAAAAGTCATTGAAATAGAAAGGTCGATGCGTTTTTGGAAAGAAAGGATGAAAATCAGGATGAACGTGTTTGGAAAGCTTGGTGATTCCTTGAGAATGGGATAGTGAGATGCATCGGTCGCAGTCTTCGCTGGCGGGGAAGGTACAGCGGAAGAGAGCCTTCGATACATGCCCCAAACCATCACGCCTTATCGCGGCGCGATCAACGAAAGCCGATGGGGGATGAGTTTTGCAGCTTCTCATCCTGACAAGGTGCCTGCAGCCATTTCCGAATTTATTTGACACTCTTTTTACTTAAAGGGTATACTTAAATGGAAATCTTGCGAGAGATATTGTAGTATTAAAGCCGGCGTGATATACTGTAGTCGTAATGTTTCGCCTGATTTCCTCTGCCTTGAGCAAGGGAAATGGAAGCGGGTGAGAGGTTTTTGTATCGGTTTTACAGTGCGGGTGGTTCGAAAGAAGATATCCCATCGAGCCCGCATGTTTTAGGCTGTCGGTGAAGGGGTTTCTCTGCGCGGCGCCTCAGAAGAGCTGCTTCAAAAGCAGGTTCAGTTACAGGAGGGTATATAAGATGACAAAGATCGGTATCAATGGTTTTGGCAGAATTGGCAGACTGGTATTCCGCGGACTTCTGGATAGAGATGATCTGGAAGTGGTCGCTATCAATAACCCGAGCGGCGTGGAAACTGCAGAGTATCTTCTGAAATACGATACTGTCCATGGCCGACTTGGTAAGGACGTTAAGATCGATGGCGATGATCTCATCATTGATGGCAAGAGAGTCCATGTCTTCTCTGACCGCGATCCGGAACATCTGGACTGGAGCAAGTACGGCGTCGAGATCGTAGTCGAATCCACCGGCAAGCTGAAAGATAAAGAAAGTGCCGGCAAGCACATCAAAGGCACTGTAAAGAAGGTCATCATCACTGCGCCGGGTAAAGATGATGATGCGACCATCGTGATGGGCGTCAATGAAGACACCTACAATCCGGAAACAGACAACATCATTTCCAATGCCTCCTGCACCACTAACTGCCTTGCTCCGGTGGTCAAAGTGCTGAATGAAAAATTCCACATCGTCCGCGGTCTGATGACCACGGTTCATTCCTACACGAATGACCAGGCGATCCTGGAAAAGGCACACAAGAAGGATGCCAGACGCGGCAGAGCGGCAGCGGAAAATATCATCCCGACTTCCACGGGCGCAGCCAAAGCCATCGGCATCGTCATTCCGGAACTCAAGGGCAAGCTGAATGGCCTTGCGATCCGTGTACCGACCCCGGATGTATCCCTGGTCGACCTCGTCGCTGAGATCGAAAAGCCGGCTACGAAGGAAGAGATCAATGCAGCACTTAAAGCGGCGGCAGAAGGTGAATTGAAAGGCATCCTCGCCTACACCGATGAACCGCTCGTTTCTTCCGACTTCAAGACCACCGATGTCAGCTCCACCGTCGACAGCCTGCTTACCATGGTCATGGAAGGAAATCTGGTCAAAGTCATTGCCTGGTATGATAACGAATGGGGCTACTCCATGAGAATCATTGACCTCGTCAAGTTCGTCGCATCGAAAGGACTGTAAGAATGAACAAGCAGACCATTTATGATTTGAAACCAGAAGGCAAGACCGTCTATATCCGTGTAGACTACAATGTGCCGCATGACAAGGAAGGCGATATCACCGACGACCGCCGCATCGTAGCGACGCTGCCGACGCTGCGCTGGCTTCTTGACCATGGCGCTGCGCTCGTCATTGCGAGCCATATGGGCCGTCCAAAGGGCGAAGTGAAGCCGGACCTGTCTCTTGCGCCGGTCGCTAAGCGCCTTTCCGAACTGTTGCACATGGATGTGAAATTCGCCTCTGACTGCATCGGCGAAGAAGCAAAGGAGAAGAAAGCGGCTCTCGCACCGGGCGAAGTCCTTCTCCTTGAAAATCTTCGTTTTCATAAAGAAGAAGAAAAGAATGATCCGGCCTTTGCAAAAGCTCTGGTCGAAGGCTGCGACCTGGCGGTCAATGACGCATTCGGTGTATCGCATAGAAGTCATGCATCCATTGCCGGTGTCGGCAAACTGATGCCGATGGTATCCGGACTGCTTCTCAAGAAGGAGATCGATTTCCTTGATGGCGTTATCGAAAAGCCGGAGCGTCCGTTCGCTGCCATTATCGGCGGCGCGAAGATCAGCGACAAGATCCAGGTCATCGCGAATCTGATGGAAAAAGCCGATGTCATCCTGATCGGCGGCGGCATGGCGAATACCTTCGTCGCAGCGGAAGGCTACGACATGGGCAAATCCCTGCAGGACAAGGATCGTTTCGATCTCGCCAGAAACCTCATGAAGAAGGCCCATGATATGGGCAGCGAGATCATGCTGCCGGTCGACTTCATGGCAGGCGATGCCTTCGCGGAAGATGCAAATACCAAGGTCCTCTCCAAAGAAGAATTCCAGGCCCCATGGATGGCGCTCGATATCGGGCCGAAGACTATCGAGCTCTATGTGGAAACTTTGAAAAAGATGAAGACTGTCGTATGGAATGGGCCGATGGGCGTCTTTGAAATGAAACCATTCTCGAAAGGCACCTTCACCATCGCAAGAGCGATGGCTGATCTCGATGCGACCACCGTCATCGGCGGCGG
>JAIJLI010000364.1 GCA_022722495.1 Dialister sp.
CGATGAGATCCTTCTGGGGCTTGAGAAGGAGGAGGGGAAGAGCCGTCCCGCTCCGGAGAAGCCGCAGACAGCCGCTGGCGCGATGGACCTTTTCAGCTCGCCCATCATTGACGAGCTGGCGCATCTGGATGTCATGAGCAAGACACCGATCGAAGCGATGGAGATCTTATTCCGGCTGAGCCGGGAAGCGAAGGAGGGACGCTGATGGCATTGATCCATGTACTCGATGAAGTGACGGCGAATCAGATCGCCGCCGGTGAAGTGGTGGAGCGTCCGGTGAACGCCGTCAAGGAAATGGTAGAAAATGCCGTGGATGCCGGCGCGAGCGATATAGAGGTGGAGATCGCGGACGGCGGACTCACCTACATCCGCGTCACGGACAATGGCAGCGGCATGTCGGCAGAAGATGCGAAGCTCTCCATCGTGCGTCATGCGACGAGCAAGATCTCAACGGTGGATAACATTTATCACATCGCCTCGCTGGGCTTCCGCGGAGAGGCGCTGGCGAGCATTTCTGCCGTCTCCCGCACGGCCATCACGACCCGGCGGCAGGAAGACGTGGAGGGCACGATCGTCGAAGTCGAGGGCGGGACAGTCAGCGAAGTGAAGCCGACCGGCGCGCCGGGTGGCACGACGATCGAGGTGCGCGATCTCTTCTATAATGTGCCGGCCCGGAAAAAATTCCTGAAATCCGAACGGACTGAGGCCAGCCGCATCAATACGATGATGGGGAAGCTCGCACTCGCGAATCCGGATATTTCCTTCCGCCTCATCAATAATGGACGCACCGTCATCGAGACACCGGGGAACGGCCGGCTCCTTGATGTCGTGTCTGCGCTCTACGGCACGAAGACCGCTGGCGAAATGCTCGAAGTCTCGGGTGAAAACGAAAGAGGCATCCTTTCGGGGCTCATTTCCAAGCCTTCGCTTTTGAAGAGCAGCCGCCAATACCAGACGATCATCATCAACCGCCGCGTCGTCGAGAGCAGCGCGGTGTCGAAAGCCGTCGACAATGCCTATCACTCGCTGCTTCCTAAGAATGGATACCCGATCCTTGTCCTCGCCTTCACTGTCGCTCCCGAGTCGATCGATGTGAATGTGCATCCGCAGAAGCGAGAGATCAAATTCTCTGATGAGCAGAGCATCTTCCGCCTCGTCTATCACAGCGTCCTTCAGTCGCTGACGACCAAGGATACGCCGGATGAGATCGCACGCGAAATGATCAAAGACCCGGGGCATCAGGTGGCAAAGGAGAGCGACTTTGACCTGACGTCTGTCAAGGTCGAAGAAGCACGCTCCGTGGGGCCTGACATCGGGCTCACGGAAAAAGAAAAGGATCCCGCGCGCTGGGGAGAGCCGGGCGCAGCCTATGCAGCAGAAGAACGGCGCCCGATGCCCGCTTGGCATACGCAGGGAAAGCCGGCAGGAGAAAGGCGGGAGATCCCCTTCGAGCCCTCGATTTCCAAAGAGAAACTTTTCTCGAAGGAGTCCGTCTTCCCGGGCGTAACGCACGAAGAAAAAGAAGCACTCACGCCCGAGGTGCTTTTCGATGCGCCAAAGGCCGAAGAGCCGATCATCCCTTTGGGGCAGGTCGCCAAGTGCTTCATCCTCTGCCAGCGGGGGATGGATCTCTTCATTATCGATCAGCACGCGGCGCATGAGCGCGTCCGCTATGACCGTCTGGCGGCGCGCGCAGAGGGCATCCCGGTGCAGGAGATTCTGGTGCCCTACCTCCTCCATGCCGACCCAGAGGATCTCGCGCTCTTGGAAGAGCATGAGGAGGAGCTTGTGCGTCTTGGCATCACCTTTGAGCAGGCAGGCCCGGACGTCATCCGCATCACGGGAAGTCCGGAGGATCTCTCGGAAGCGGACATGGACCGGGTGATGAAGGACATCACGCGCGCTTTCCATGAGAAGGACGTGCCTTCGCCGGAGACGATGCGTCATCGCATGATGGCGTATGCCGCCTGCCGCGGTGCGATCAAGCGCGGAGATCCCTTGAACATCCGACAGATGAAAGAGCTCATCGTCGACCTCTTCCACACGAGCCGCCCCTTCGTCTGCCCGCATGGCCGCCCGACCATCGTGAAATTCACACCCGAAGAGCTGGGAAGGCTCTTCAAACGCCCATGAGGACGGGCGTCACGACCATCCGCCATGCGGACTCCTCCATCATCAAAGAGGCGAAGCGGCGCGGAGAAGCACTGGGGTTTCCCTACATCCCGCGCGGTGATACGCTGGAAGAGATGACGGAGGAGACCGGGCTTTTCGGCTTCCTCATTTACGGAAAGCAGCTCCCTCTTTACTGGTCTGACGGCGAGGAGTACCGCTTCCATATGGGGACGGCGGTGCTAAGGACCACGCAGCTTCGAAAAGGGAATCCTGACCGCCTCTGCGCGCTCCTTCCTGCGGACGGCCCCTGTGATGTGCTCGACTGCACCTTCGGGCAGGCAGGGGACTCGAGTACGATGTCATGGTTTTTGAAGGGCAGAGGGCGTGTGACCGCGCTGGAAAAAAGCCCCATCCTCTATGAGGTGGGGCGCGCCGGCATCGCAGGCTACGAGGATAAAGACGAGAGTCTCACCGATGCCGTCCGGCGGATCCACCTGATCCATGCTGACTATAGAGAGTATCTGGCAGGCTGCAGGGATGACGCCTACGATGTCATCTATTTCGATCCCATGTTCCGCCATCCGGTGAAGCGCAGAGAAAATGATATGGAAGGCTTCCGGGCGGCAGCGGTGTATGACAGCCTGACGGTGGAGATTTTACGAGAAGCTCTCCGCGTCTGCCGGAGGAAGGTCATCGTGAAGGAGCGGCCCTTCGCGGGCATTTTCAGAGATCCCATCTTCACCGATGTCCGGATGAAGCGCGGCCAGTCGACCGCATATGGGG
>JAIJLI010000365.1 GCA_022722495.1 Dialister sp.
TTGCAGCCGAAAAGATTTCCCTGCTGGGGGCATGCCCCCAGCAGGGAGTGGGAATGAAAGTTAAGAACAAGCCTTGACACAGTTTAAATTACACCCCCAAATATTCTGAAAAATATCATTTTTACCTCCAAACAGCTCTGATAATATCAAGAAAATATCATCTAACTATCAAGTTTACGAAGCCAAGCACAACAACTAATGAATAGCATATTAGAAATCATCTTCTTCTATTTCTTTTGCCCTCGTCCAAATACCAGCAATGATTTGACCTATATCGCTTGAATATGATTCCAATATCTTTCTATTATAATCACTCCAAAGAGTAAATCCTTTTAAGTCAAGCCGTTTCCTGCCAATATCCTGCCTAGTACCATTAAAGATAAAAGATTCTTGCCAAGTTGCCATAGGATTTTCAGTCTTGACTCTATACTTTCCATCTTTTATGGTAATTGTAACTATATACTCAACAGTTCCCGTCATGTCAATTTTTGGTCTATTATCAGGAAAGGTTTTTGTTCCATGAAGATATGATGAGCTTCTAAACTTAATAGTTCCTGTTTCTTTATCATCATACTGCAATTTCTGTTGAAAGTTTGGTATATGTGTCGCAAGCGATTCCTTTGAAGCACGATACAAAACATCCTTAGATTGTGGACAAGAGAGAATCGCCGTAAAACTATAATTCATCGTGTCACAATCCACTTTCTCAAACTTAGCCTGAGCAAAGCAAGAAGTTGCCAAACTCATGTAAAGAAGCAATATTGGCAAGAATTTTTTCACATCCATATTTATTGAAAAACATTAATTATCTGGTTGGAAACCACTCTTATAGTCAACATCTATCCATTTTAGGCATGGAAAATATGTTTTGATATTATCCTTTGTGACAAGAATAGTATCGCTACCACCACCCATGTAATCAACTACAACCTTATACGGAAAAGGAGTTGGCTTCTTTCCGCCAATATAATAAGGATCAAAATGTTTGGTATAACTTTTCTTTGATTCAAATGGTCCAGTTGCATAGATGTGATGGAACTTTGTGTGCTTTACATTAGCATTAACACCACCACGTATTTCATCAACAATAGCATCGCCGACACCATTTACAGGAGTAAAAAACACATGTACATATTTCAAATTTCTATCACTTGTCACCTTAAACTTTGTTTCCAGTTGCAAATGGCTAAAGTCCATAATATCTGCAACATAAAACTTAAATTTAGAGAATTGCACTTGTGCATGGACACTCATACTCATCGCCATACCAACGATAGCTAAAATCATATTCTTTTTCATACTTCCACTTTTTGAAGATTATACAATCATGTTTATTAAACGAAAAGCGCGAGAAACTAATCTTGCCCGTCACTTATTCTTGGTCGTAGGAAAACCATTGCTTGATGACGAACAGATAGAATCTCACGCTGAAAGTTATAAAGACCCACGAAAAGTGTGCCGTTGAGGTTTGTCCCCTTGGCACACTACGAGAGTTGATTATACAACCTACCCGTGACACCTTCTCTGCTAAGCCATTGACAAGCATTTTGAATTTCCTACGTTCAGAATAATCAATGAGCAAAGCGTTGACGACGCCTTATGTATGTTATACAAACGCATTTATTGCGAATGCACTGCAAAAGTACAAAAAATAAATGAGAATAAGCTATTTATGAGCGTTTTTTTTAGAGGAAGAAGAGTTTTTGCTGTAAAACTGCACTGATAACGGTGTAACATGCAAATTTAAAAGCATCAATTTTTCGTAAACTTGGTGCTTTTAAATTTGCACGTTACAATCGCTTGGTGGAATTTTACTTATGCAGCCTTAGCATTTGATTATAAATCTCAAAAATTACAAGAAATGTTTGGCTGTATCAATTATTCAGCGTATCTTTGCAACAATAATAAAAGAAAGGAAAGCTATATGGAAACAAAAGACAAGAAGATACAAGTTCATACTATAGACAACAAAGACATCGACAAGTTTTTCCCTGCTCATAGCGAGATTACAATGTCTCCACTTCCGAAAGGACACATAGCACGACTCGCTACCATCCACAAGGTTAAGATTCAATGAAAAACTTCGGTGGGATTATGCACGCTATCATAGAAAGATAAACATAAAAGTAAAGTATAACATAAAATCTTTGAAGAAATCAACTTTTATGTTTATCTTTGTTGCAAATTCTACATGGATCACTTGAATTGACTATAGATATCGACTATAATAAGGAGGATTTAATATGAAAACAAATAAACTGATGGATGAAATCCGCAAGTCAACTCCTGCGGACACAAACAAACAAGTCGACTTATGCGTTGCTATTGCCAACAGAGTCTTTGAACTATTACAGGAACGAAATATGAAACAGCGTGATTTCGCAAAGGCACTTGGCAAGACAGAAACAGAAGTGAGCCGTTGGTTGAGTGGAACACATAATCTCACATTAGCTACTATCGCAAAGATGGCGACGGTTCTTGGTGATGACATCATTACCACAACACAAAGCCATCGTCCATACAAACTTCCAAATACGCAAAATGTAGCTATGATGGTAGCTGAAGATATTTGCAAAAAATAGTCATACAAATAATAATAAATCCCTGCCATAGGAAACCTATCCTACAGCAGGGATTTTTCTATTGGGGAATCATCAAGAATGACTTAACTGTCAATTCTTAATCACTAATAAATAATCACTAAACATTATTTATACTCTCCCCAAGCCTTGATATCGATATCCTCGAGCTTGGTGGTGCAGAATGCATAGATGAATGCACTCGCCAGACGGCTGTTGGTAATCAATGGCACGTTCAGGTCGATGGCAGCACGACGAATCTTGTAACCATTGCTCAACTCGCTGCTGGTCAAGTTC
>JAIJLI010000366.1 GCA_022722495.1 Dialister sp.
CACCTTCCCCTAGAGGGGAAGGCTGCGATACGAGAATCCCCTCTTCTAAAAAAGGTGGCACACCACCCTTGTGAACCTATCCGCTCCCCAAGTACCGTCATCCCGAGCGCAGCCGAGGGATCTTTATTGCACTGTCGCCATATGCACACATGTGCCCTCACTCAAACGACACCTTGGTGCTTCCTTTTTCGTCTTTCCCTCGCTCACGATTTACCGCTCTGCAAGAAGGATCCCTCCACTTCGGTCGGGATGACGTTCAAGGAAGACGGATAGCCTCACATAGTTTTTCACACCGTTTCGTGGTTCCATCCTGCGCCTTTGGCGCGCCCCTTCTCTAAGGGGCTACTCGTATCGGAATATAACACCGCTAGTTCCAAAACATGCAACGTATCTCCCAGATGAGAGCCCTGAAGTTTGAAAGCAGAAAGAACATCTACCCTTTATGCGGATCCTCATAGGTTCAGGAAACGTTGATTTAACCAAGCAAAAAGAGGAAGCCCTCACGAGCTTCCTCTTTTGCATGTACTTTATTCCGCTTTCTTTTCCAGAATCTCCATGAACTGTTCTCCCGTGATGGTTTCCTTTTCATAGAGATACTTTGCGAGCTCATCGAGCTTTTTGCGATGTTCCTCAAGGAGCCGCCTTGCCTTCTCATGCTGCGTCTTGATGAGATCGGAGACGGCCTTGTCGATGCGTGCCTGTGTCTCCGGCGAGCAGGCGAGGGTGGTATCGCCGCCTAGATACTGGTTCGTCACATTTTCCATGGCGACCATGCCGAATTCATCACTCATCCCGTACCGCGTGATCATCGCACGCGCCAGACGGGTGGCTTTCTCGATATCGTTCGATGCTCCATTGGTGGATGTGCCGAAGACGACCTCCTCCGCCGCACGGCCGCCGGTCAGGGTGGCGATCTGGTCCAGCATTTCCTCTTTATTCATGAGGTAGTGATTGCCCTGCTCCACCTGCATGGTGTAGCCCAGCGCCCCGCTGGTCCTTGGGATGATGGTGATCTTCTGTACCGGCGCAGTATGGGACTGCAGTGCCGCAACAAGGGCATGGCCGATCTCATGATAGGAAACGATGCATTTCTCTTTGTCCGTCAAGATCGCATGCTTCTTCTGATAGCCGGCGATGACGACCTCGATGGACTCCTCCATGTCTTCCTGTGTCGCATAGGGACGATGGTCGCGGACAGCGCGGAGAGCGGCTTCATTCACGATGTTTGCGAGCTCTGCCCCTGATGCGCCGGAGGCCATGCGCGCCACCTTGTCGTAGTCGATGGAAGGCGCAGTCTTGATCTTCGCCGCATGGACCTTGAGGATCGCGACGCGCCCCTGCAGGTCCGGCAGTGTGACCGGCACCTGACGGTCAAAGCGTCCCGGACGTGTGAGCGCCGGGTCAAGTGACTCCGGACGGTTCGTCGCTGCCAGGATGATGACGCCCGCATTGTCTTCGAAGCCATCCATCTCGGTCAGGAGCTGGTTCAGTGTCTGCTCGCGCTCATCATTGCCGCCCAAGGCAGCGCCGCCGCGCTTCTTGCCGATGGCATCGATCTCATCGATGAAAACGATACACGGTGCTTTTTCCTTCGCCTGCTTGAAGAGGTCGCGGACCTTCGCCGCCCCCATGCCGACGAACATTTCTACAAATTCCGAGCCGGAAATGGAGAAGAATGGCACTTCGGACTCGCCGGCGACGGCCTTCGCCAGCATGGTCTTGCCGGTGCCTGGCGGGCCCACGAGAAGGATGCCCTTCGGCATCTTGGCACCGATGTCTCTGTACTTCGAGGGATCGTGCAGGTACTCGACGACCTCCTGCAAGCTGTCCTTCGCTTCATCTTCACCGGCGACATCGGAGAATTTGATCCCATTCGTCGGCTTGACGAAGATCTTCGCATTCGATTTCCCCATGCCGAACTGCATCGCGCCGGGGCCTCCCATGTTCTTCATCAGTCGCTTATTCATGTAGTGGCCGATGCCAAAGAAGATGAGGATCGGCAGTACCCAGGAGAGCAGCGCCGATAAGAGCGGATTCATCGCTTCGACGATCTCTCCGGTGAAATCTGCGCCCGATTTGTGCAGACGATCGATCAGGGCCGGATCGTTCATGAGAGCCGTCTTGTATGCCTGCTTGTCGTCCTTCTTCGTAAAGAGGATCTTGTCCTGCTCCACCTGTACCTTGTCGATCTCCTGATTCTCAGTCATCGTCATGAAGGAGGAGTAGTCCACTTCTTTCACGGCATTCTCACGGAGCATCGGCACGAAGATCGAGTTGAACAGGAAGATTGCAAGGAAGATCAAAATGTAATACGCCAGTATGGGCCGTTTCGGCATTTTGACTTCGTTCATAGCATTTCCTTTCTTTGAAATATATTTTTGACCATTGGTCAGTAATCATATTATACGCCCTTTGAAGAGGAAATGGTAGGGGCGGGTTTGGGGTAGCGGATACAGCGGAGCAGGCGCAAATATACCTATGACGATACACGCAGCCCCTCTTTTTCCCTCCTTCCTTTGGAAGGAAGTGCCCCGAAGGGGCGGAGGTTAGCCGCGTGAAACGGTACTCCCACATTCGCGGAAGCCAATCCCGCCTCGCTTCGCACGTCTGCCCCTTCCAGAGGAAGGGGCGCAAATGATTTTTTAGGAAACACTGATTCAATCGTTCTCATTCGCGGCAAGAGACTCGCGCTCCCCCACATGTGCCGCGCACTTCTCCGCTTTTCTCATCTGTCTTTCATGCCGCCGCCCTATCCGCCCCTGCGGGGCACCTTCCCCTAGAGGGGAAGGCTGCGATACGAGAATCCCCTCTTCTAAAAAAGGTGGCACACCACCCTTGTGAACCTATCCGCTCCCCAAGTACCGTC
>JAIJLI010000367.1 GCA_022722495.1 Dialister sp.
ATCGCCGTGGGCGGAAACTGGAATACATCTTCTGCCTTCAAGGACTTTTCTTACTCAAAAGGTTCCGGAACCGATTTCCTTGGGTTCGATAATGGCTTGAGAAACCTGAATGGGGGCATCCATGCTGACTTGAATCCACAGCTCGATGCCAACGGAAAGCCAGTGGGCGATTATGCTACTTCGCTCCTGGGCAACGGATTCAATAATGATTGGCTCATCAAGAACAAGAAGCCTTTGGGCGACTTGAAACTGGCAGCCAGCCTGAACCAGCGCTGGATGCTCGGCGGAAGAACACTCGGCATGCTCGCCGCCCTGAACTATACCAACGAATACCGCACCTACGATAACATGGAGAACAATCTCTATGGCATCTATGATGCGGCAAACGACAAGCCAAACTATCTTCGTCACTCTATTGACGATCAGTATAATAATAACGTGAGACTCGGAGCAATGCTCAACTTCACCTTCCTTTCCAAGAACGGCAATCACAAGTATCAGCTTAAGAACATCTTTAACCAGCTTTCAACAAACCGATATACATGGCGTGATGGAGTCGACGCACAGTCCAATCTGGAGCATAGTGCGGAATATTACTATCGCTCACGCACCACCTATAACGGTCAGCTAACCGGAAAGCATACCTTCACTGGCGATGCCCTCGATTGGAGTGTCGGGTACGCGTATGCTAACCGCCGTCTGCCTGACCGTAGGCGATACCTTCTCAACGATATGCAGAATCCCGGCGACATAGCCCTGCATACCGGCAACGACATATCTCGCGAATGGACACAGCTCGACGAGCACATCTTCTCCATTGGCATTAACGACCGACACTCGTTCGATTTCGCAGGTTGGACTCCTTCCTTGCAGGTGGGCGGCTACGGTGAATATCGTACAAGGGAATATCGTACGCGTGCTTTCTATTATCAGTGGAACCCCGCTGCCAACACGCTTCCTGCCGATTTTCAGCACATCGACATCACGTCCCTGCTGAGCGACGAGCAGTATATGGGTGCTGACCGCCTCTATATGTTCGAGCAGCTGCAGATGCGAAACAATTATCGCGGACACAACACTCTCGGTGCAGGATATGTTTCAGCCTCGCTGCCCTTCGGAAAGCTTGGCGTACAGGCTGGTGTCCGCTTTGAGCATAACAACATGGAGTTGATATCCAACACCCGCGACTATGAGAAGAGCGAGACCAGCCGTCACTATCGCACCGACGATTTCTTCCCTTCTGTCAACGCCACGTATAAGTTCAGCGATCAGCACCAGCTCCGTCTCTCTTACGGACGCAGCATCAATCGCCCCGAGTTTCGTGAGGTTTCGTCGTCCGTATTCTATGATTTCGACCTTGCCAGCGACGTGCAGGGCAATACGGAGCTTAAGAACTGCTACGTTGACAACGTGGACTTGCGATACGAGTTCTATCCTTCTCGCGGCGAGACCGTCTCGCTTGCCGCCTTCTACAAGAACTTCGATTCGCCCATCGAGTGGACTTACACCGTTGCAGGCGGAACCAATCTTATCTATTCCTACAAGAACGCCAAGAGCGCAGCCAACTATGGCATCGAGCTTGACATCCGCAAGGACCTCTCGTTTATCGGATTAAGGAATTTCAGCTGGTCGTTTAACGGAGCGCTTATAAAGAGTAAGGTGAAGTTTGAGAAAGGAACGAAGGAAGAGAACCGACCAATGCAGGGCCAGTCGCCTTACCTTGTCAATACCGGACTGCTCTATAAGAACGAGGCTCACCAGCTCGACATCGCCCTTCTTTATAATCGCATCGGCAAGCGAATCATCGGCGTAGGTCGCAGCGAGGGCAGCTCGGCAAGCGACGACAACGCCCGCGTGCCGCACAGCTATGAGATGCCGCGCAACACGTTCGACTTCTCCGTAGGCAAGAAGTGGGGCAGTCATTGGGAGATGAAGTTCAATGTCCGCGACATCCTTGCCGAACGTGTCTACTACAAGCAGTTTGCTAAGGTGAAGTATTCCGACGGTACAAGCAAGGAGAAAGAGGAAGTTTCGCGCTGCTATAAGCCGGGACGCAACATAGGTTTACAGATAATATATAAGTTCTAATCAATATTTTAAAAACATTATGAACAAGACGTATCTTTTCGGATGCATGGGCATCCTGATGATGGCTGCCACAATGAGCAGCTGCAGTAATGACGACGATCCTACTCTTGGTCAGGACACAGCCTACACATGGACCACTGACGGTGGTCTGAAGGCTTGCGACCACCTGCTCTTTGGAGAGGATGGCAAGGACAATGCCGAGGGCAAGGTAATCGGCAACGGCGACCAGGAACTCGTATTCAAAGGCAAGCAGACTCTCAAGAAGGGTGTCTACACTCTCAAGGGATGGATATATATAGGTGCTGGCTCTGAGCTTACCATCGAGCCGGGCACCGTCATCAAGGGCGACAAAGCCACTAAGGCTGCTCTCATCGTGGAGCGTGGCGGCAAGCTCATCGCACAGGGCACGGCTGATGCTCCTATTGTCTTCACCTCTGCACAGGCTGTAGGACAGCGCCGACCGGGCGACTGGGGTGGTGTGATTATCTGTGGCAAGGCACATAATAATCAGACCGAGATGCAGATTGAGGGTGGTCCGCGCACCAAGCACGGCGGCAACGACGACGCTGACAACTCTGGTGTGTTGAGCTATGCACGTATCGAATTTGCCGGTTATCCTTTCAAGGCTGACCAGGAAATCAATGGTCTGACGCTCGGTTCCGTAGGTTCGGGCACTCAGATTGACCACGTGCAGGTGTCTTACTCCAACGACGACTCATACGAATGGTTCGGTGGTGCTGTCAACTGTAAGTACCTTGTAG
>JAIJLI010000368.1 GCA_022722495.1 Dialister sp.
GGTGACAGATGAACCTCTTCCTACCCGCAAAAAGCCGCCTGGCCTCAAAGACCGGGCGGCTTTTCTAAATTCGATTATTCCACAATCAGCTTTTCCTTTTCTTCTTTAGGGAAGACGAGGTTCAGAATAACAGCGACAACGAAGACTACAGCCACACAGTTTTCCGCAAAAACACTGCGGAAGAGTTCCGGGAAGATATGGAAAATCTGCGGGGTCTGTGTGAAACCGAGACCAATGCTGAGAGAGAGCGCAGCGATGCTCATATTTCTCTGCGAGTAACCGCATTCTCCGAGCATACGGACACCGGAAACAACGATAGAGCCGAACATCATGAGCGTGCAGCCGCCTAGAACGGCATCCGGAAGGGACGCCAGGATGACGCCAAGGCCGGGGATGATGCCAGCCAGAATCATAAGTGCCGCACCGCATCCGATAGCCTTACGGTTTACGACCTTGGTCATAGCGACAAGACCGACATTCTGGCTGAAGGATGTGATCGGCATGCAGCCGAAAAGGGAAGACAGCGAGCTCACGAAGCCATCAACCGCGATGGAGCCGGAGACTTCACGGCTCGTCGCCTGACGGCCGTATCCCATCATGGCAAGAGCACTGGTATCCCCCAGCGTTTCTGTTGCGGAGACGAGGAAAATCAGGAAGAAGGAGAAAATGGCATCTCCATGGAATTCAAGCGAGATCGGCATGATCCCGGGAAGGGAAATAAGCGGGACTTCCGTCAGACGAGACAGATCGACCATGCCGAAGCAGTACGCGGCGATATAACCAACGACAAGCCCGAAGAGGACGGAAAGCTGCTTATAGAAAGAGTGTGCTTTAAGATTCCACGCAAGGCAGGCGACAAGCGTGATGGTGCCGACGATCAGGTAATTCTGAGCGCCAAAATTTGGGTTGCCAAAGCCGCCGCCAAAAGAATTGGCCCCGATAGGAAGCAGGGAGAAACCGATAGCCGTCACGACGGACGCAGACACGATCGGCGGGATAAATTTCCTCCACCAGGAGGCGCCAAGGCCAAGAATACCTTCCAATATACCGCCGATGAGCGCAGCACCAAGGACTGCACCATAGCCATACTTGGTTCCGATGATGCAGGCTACGGAAACGAAGGTGAAGCTGATTCCCATGATGATCGGCAGACCGCTGCCCAAACGCCAGATCGGAAAAAGCTGGAGAAGAGAACCGATGCCGGCTACGATCATCGCAGACTGCACGAGTGCAGCAGACTCCGCAGAATCCATTTTAACAGCACCAGCTACGATGAGGATCGGCGCGATATTGGCCACGAACATGGCAAGTACATGCTGCAGTCCGAAAGGAACCGCTTTTCTGATTGTGATTTTCCCATTGGTTTCATAAATCGGATCTTTTTCCACAATACACTCCTAACTGTAATAAATACCTACATAAATTCACTGCTTTGCATCTTCGCACATTATCTAAAAGTAATAGTGCCTGTTTCTACATCCATCTTTTCGATAATAGCCAACGATTTCACATCGATACCGGAAGCACGGAGCTCATCACCGCCGCCCTGAAATCCTTTCTCGATACAGATACCGACACCTTCTACGATGCCGCCGGCCTGTTTAACAAGGTCGATCAGCCCCTGCACAGCGCAGCCGTTTGCCAGAAAATCATCCATGATGAGGATGTGTTCACCGGCATTCAGATATTTCTTGGAGGCTACGACATGATTCACTTTATTATGTGTGAAGGACTTCACTTCGGTCGCATAGACATCCTTATCCATATTGCTGCCTGCCGACTTTTTGGCAAAGAGGACCGGAACACCGAAATATACTGCAGTGAGACAGGCAATGCCGATACCGGACGCTTCGATGGTCAGGATCTTATCCACCTGACGGTCACCAAAAAGTTTCTTGAACTCCTTCCCCAGTTCGCTGATGAAAGGGACATCGATCTGATGGTTCAGAAAGCTGTCGACTTTGAGTACATTTCCCGCTTTGATGACGCCGTCTTTCATAATTTTCTTCTGCAGTAAATTGAGCTCGCCCACGATACTCCTCCTCATTTCACTCACGGTCTGCCAAGCTGAACCGTGCTGACAAAAATATTTTACCTATTTTATCACGTTCCTTTACCCAGTGCAAAATTTAACGCAAAAAACGAGCCGGAGAGGCTCGTTTTTTTGCGTATCAGAAATGAAGGATGGGCTTCCTTCTTTTTTATGTTTGTTGACGAGAAAATCATATCCTCTTTGTCTTACAGCCTATCGTCAGAAGAAGACCTCTGTCACGCCCGCGCCCCCATTTCTATAGTCAGCTTCATGGAATTCCTTTACGAAATTTAGCGTACGAAGATACTCCTGGATCCCCTGACGCAGTGCGCCAGTCCCTTTTCCATGAATAATCTGCACCGGCGAAACGCCTGCCATGAAACATTCATTCAAAAAACGATCTACTTCAGGGACGGCCTCATCGACTGTTTTCCCGATGACATTGAGCGTGGTATGAACGGTACGAACACTCGCCGCACCCCGGGCAGCGAACGGACAACTGACCGGCTTCCTGACCTTCTTCACCGGTTTCTTCGTCTCGAAGCAATGCTCCGGACTCACGGTGACATGCATCAGACCGCAGGCGATGGTGATCTTATTTCCCGACACTTTGGTGATGGTGCCATCACTGTCCAGCGTATCGATATAGACATAGGTGCCTTTTTTGATCTGCTCCTTGGGAAGCGGATTTCTTCGGTTTTCTCTTCCGGGGAGCGCCATGGCATCGATCGCGCCACGCACTTTGGAAACATGCTGCTGGAGATCATCCTTCGCCATCGCCGAGGCCTTTTTCTTGAGATCTTTGATGAT
>JAIJLI010000369.1 GCA_022722495.1 Dialister sp.
ACCGGCTGCTTGCAGCGCCAGCAGTGCGCGTACTGATGGTGCAGGGATTTCTTGCCGAGGAGTCTGCCTTCATGCGCGAGGGTAGAGATCACCGGGCCTTCCGCTTCCCAGATGGTCTTACCGACGAGGAATTCGCCGGCTTCTGCCGTCATGTGGCCTTTTTCATCGACCGGGCAGACGATCGGCTGGTGGAGCTTGCCGGCATTCTCATAGGTCTTGTAGACTTCGAAGTCGTCGACGCCGTGTCCCGGTGCGGTATGAACGCAGCCGGTGCCGGCATCCAGCGTGACATGGTTGCCTTCCAAGACATAGATGGTGCGGTCGCCGTAGGTCTCCGGAGCGAAATGAGCCAGCGGGTGTTCGAATTTCGCAAGGTCAAGTTCAGAGCCCAGCATTTCACGGCCGACAAATTCATAGTCTTCGACTTTGCAGTCGGAAAGGGATGCCGGAGCGAGCTCCTTATTCATGAGATAGTATTCATCAGCAGCCTTGTTGTGTACCCAGACATAGGTGAATTTCGGATTCACGCTGATGTAGCAGGAAGCCGGGATGGTCCACGGGGTGGTGGTCCAGATGACGGCAAAGACCTTGCTCGGATCTACGCCTTCCGGCTGGAGGCCATGGACGTCGATCATCGGGTATTTGACATAGATGGACGGAGACTTTCTGTCCTTGTATTCGATCTCTGCTTCGGCCAGTGCCGTCTCGCAGTGGGTGCACCAGTAAACGGCCTTCTTGCCCTTGTAGATGTAGCCCTTGTTCGCCATTTCACCGAAAACTTCCAGTTCCTTCGCTTCCAGATGCGGGTCGAAGGTGACATAGCGATGTGCGAAATCGCCGACAACGCCCATACGGATGAAGTCTTCCTTCTGGATCTCGATCCATTTCTTCGCGTAAGCGAGACACTTCTTGCGGAGTTCCAGCGGGGTCATGTTCGCACGATCTTCGCCGGAGTCCTTGAGTACGGCGTATTCGATCGGCAGACCATGGGTATCCCAGCCCGGTACATAGATGGCTTCGTTGCCAGCCATGTGGTGGTATCTGACGATGATATCCTTCAGTGTCTTATTCAGCGCATGACCGATGTGGATCTTGCCGTTTGCATAAGGCGGGCCATCGTGCAGTACGAAGGTCGGTGCGCCTTCCTTTTTTCTCTTTTCGATTCTCTTTTCATACAAATGATTCTGCTGCCAGAATTCTACGAAACCCGGTTCCTTTTTCGGAAGGTTGCCGCGCATCGGGAATTCAGTTTCCGGTAAGTGCAGGGTCTTGCTGTAGTCCATGACGAATTTCCTCCTGGGGTCATACAAATGACCAAAATAAAAAATTCCCGCCCGATAAGGGGCGAGAATTGATTTCCCGTGGTACCACCCTCATGACCTTATGGCCACTCGGTACAATTAACGATGTCCCGTCGGGGCTTTTCTTCCCCGCAGCTCTGAAGTGATCCATCCGCAGCCCCAACGCTCTCCTCCCACCATCGGAAAGCTCTCTGTGCATGAGGTCCATGCGAAACGTCTTCATCCTTGCCTTTACATAACTTTTGTTATTATAGGCTGATTGGAAAGGCAAGTCAAGAGGGGATTTTTTTGGTTAGCCCGTGGGACGTACTGCCCTTTGATTGTGAATGAAAGTTCTGCTCGAATGAGAAATTAGAAATGAGGAATTAGGAATGAAGGTGGCGGCTTCGCCGCAAATATATATAGGCGATGCCCTAAAGTGGTATTCAAGTCACCAGTCACTAGTCACTTGAGCCGTCTAATCCCTAATCCCTAGCCACTTATCCCTGCTTTCAAACTTCAGGTTTTAGGGTTATCCCCGGCGCGACGCCCCATTGACTGCAGGCGAAAGAGGGGAGCGGGTTCTATGGGTTCAACAGGTTCAACAGGGGCGGTGCGGCGCATAAAAACAGGAAAGCGCCACAGAATTTTGGTAGCGCTTCGCGCGTATCGTCATCTCGAGCGAAGTCGAGAGATCTTCCTTGCAGAACAGTCAACGTGCTAAATGCGCTACTTCAATCACTGCTTGCTTCTAATCCCTAGCCGCTTATCCCAGCTTTCAAACTTCAGAGTTCAGGGTTAGCCCCTCGGGCGTGTTGCCCTTTGATTGCGTACGAAAGAGGTTCAGCGGGTTCTACGGGTTCAAAGGGGGTGGTGCGGCGCATAATGCTATAGAAGCGCCGCAGAGTATAAGCCGCAGAGTATAAGCCGCAGAGTATAAATAGAGCACTGCCCGAAAGTCTGCGGATAGCAGGTTTCCAGTTTTGATCTTTCTAATCATTGCCCACCTAACCGCGAATGACAAAGATTTCTCGCTTTCGCTCGAAAGGACGATACGAGAGTCTCCTAGTCACTAGTCACCAGTCACTCATCCCTGCTTTCAACCGTGAACCCATCAACCTGAACTCGGAACCTTTTCATTCAAAAAAGGAGAGCTTCGCGCGCCGTCCTCTCACCCACGGGTGATTCGCACGGCGGTGGCGGATGTGGCGGCGCGCCCAAGGTGAGATCTCGCGGCGCAGGACGCCGCCGATCTCCTCTTTATGAAGTCCGTCTACCGAAGACGCCGGCTCAGTCTTTTTTAGGAGCTTCCTGAGCGGTGTCACCAGTTTCTTCAGCTGTTCCAGGATTTTCACCGGGATTTCCTTCTTTCTTGGCTTCTGCCTGCTTCTTGGCTGCGCGTTCTTCGATCTTGGCCTTGTATTCGCTGGCAGTCTGCTTGAGTCTTTCTTTCGCTTCTGCGGCCTTGGCCTGGGCGGCTTCTTTGTATTCTGCCGCCTGCGTTTTTACTTTTTCAGAAAATTCCTGAGCAGAGACTTTCGCCGTTTCTGCTTGCTCTTC
>JAIJLI010000370.1 GCA_022722495.1 Dialister sp.
GATGGTTATATGAGAAGTATTTGAGTTGGTATAGGAAAGTAGAGAGGAAGATTTAGAGATAACTATCGTCCCTGGGTATAAAACAAGGATAATTCCGGTAATATTCTACGGCTTTTTTGAAAATATTCCGTAGAATATTACCGCTTTTCAAAAAAATATTGTATTTTTGCAGCGAAATGATATTAATATAAATGTGATATGGACAATATAGTTTGTAAAGTGGAAGCACTAGGAGGCACAATCTCTACTACTGATATTCCTCATATAGCAGAGTATAAGCGATTGTTGAGAGCTAAGGAACGTGGCGACTTGATCAAGTTGCGCCAGGGCATTTATGCTGTTCCGGAAGCCCTGCTGAATACAATGATAGATGTGGAGCGGATTGTACCTAAAGGTGTTGTGTGTCTATACAATGCCTGGGCTTATCATCAGCTTTCGACAACTGTTCCACCAGCTTTTTGCATTGCCATCGACAATAAAAGGAAAGTAGAGATTCCTGAAACGCTTCCGATAGAATTGTATTATTGGAAGAAGGAGAATCTGGAGTTTGGCATTATGGAAGCAGAAATATCCGGTTTTCATGTTCGCATAACCGACTTGGAGCGAAGTGTTTGTGATGCAGTGAAATACAGAAACAAATTGGGGCTGGATGTTTGTGCGGAAGTAATTCGTTCTTATTTGAGAAAGCCCAATCGCAATCTCAGTCGTTTGCAGGATTACGCCAAACGCCTCAGAGTATTCAATACATTGAAAAATTATCTTGAAATAGCTATAGAATAAGATGGGAAAGAAAAACTACGGTAAGTCTGTTAAGACCCGCCATTGCTTTTGCCTGACATTCCATCTGTGAACATACAGGCATATTCCTTGGAGACTGTTGTTGCCGAGAAATTCCATACGATGATAGACCGAGATGTGCTCAACAGTCGCATGAAAGATTTCTTCGACTGTTACCAACTCCTGACAAAGAGAGACTTGTCTGATGACACATTATATGATGCGATTAAGGCGACTTTCGATAATAGAGGGCTTACATACAATCCCGAATTGCAGTTGTTTACAGAAAGTTTTGCGACAGACGCAGCACGTATAGTTCGCTGGAAAGCATTTCTGAAAAAGATTCAATGGAAAGAAGCTCTTGATTTCAAGACTGTTATGGAAGTAATAAAGGAAAGGTTGCAGCCTATGGCAGAAAGATATTGGGGAAAGTAGTGCGTTGTGGAGTCGTTCCGCAAGCAGGAAACGCAGAAGAACCACAACCACCATTTCTCGGAGTGGCTTGAAGGCTCCGATCCCGATTATCATACCGCCCAGGATCTGTATTATAAGCTGGCGAAAAGGGATGGTTATATGAGAAGTATTTGAGAGAGAAGATTGGAGGGAAGGTGCTATACATGGGTCCACTTTAAAATGTGGATTCTATTTAAATTAAACAATAGCCTTGGGAGTTATATTCTGCCCTTGGCGTTAACTAACTCTGGCTAATAGTTAGTGTTCATTTGTTGGTCAAACAACTTTAGCACGCAACTACAGCCTTAAAAATGCCTCAAAATGGGACTATTCGCTCTTTGAACCACTTATTTTGCAATTTGGAGGCTTAATTTGAATAGAGATTTATCATTTTAGTTTCTCAATCTTACTTTTTGGCAAATCTGTTATTTGCATAACTGTTTCTATATCCATGCCAGCATCCAACATCCTTTTTGCTATTTGGATAGCTTTCGAGTTTTTACCTTCCTCACGCCCTTTTTCCAAAGCCGTATCTATAGAGTTCTTGACATCACGATACGCCTTCAAACTATCCTCATATTCTTTCAACTCTGTTGGGGTGAACTTCGCAATCTCGGCCTCCTCAAAGAGTTTAGTAAACACTTTCTCTTTCAAGGCAGCAGGACGCTCATCCAATCGGGAAAGGTTTTTCAATACATATAACCACTTATCATAAAGCGTGTCAAGCTCCTCCTCTGTCTTGTTGAACTTCGCTATCTCAACATACTTGAAAGAAAGTTTGTCATTAAAAACCTTAAGAGTCTTCTTGTCAAGCAAGCCCACATCATGGTTGATATCATTTTTGTCAAATGCCTCTTCTTCCAAATCGAAATTCAGCAGAGCAACAGTGTAAACATG
Organism: Dialister sp.; assembly: GCA_022722495.1. GTDB lineage: Bacteria > Bacillota > Negativicutes > Veillonellales > Dialisteraceae > Dialister. The sequence goes on from JAIJLI010000370.1 coordinate 2,128, forward strand.
TTCAAGCTTGAAGTTCCATTCAGCCCCCTTTGGAGCCTGTTCACGGATAGGAAAAGTAGAATAGAACAAAGAACGATCCTTGAAGTACTTCTGATAAGCATTCTGCATCTCAACGATGAACTTTTCACCACGCTCATTTTCGCAATATACATCAAAAATGGCCTTGCGCTCGGCAAAAACATCACCAACGTGCTCACTATTCAAGTACTTCACATCCTTGATGACCTGAAAACCATCAAAAAGTGAATTCAAGAAATTGATGAGCAAATCCTTGTTGGGCTTTGTTCCAAAGATACGCTTAAAACCAAAATCGGTAAGCAAGCTAATATATCGTTCTTCTATCCGTTTCATATCCATTTCCTTTTAAAACGTTTAACTGAATTGTAGTGCAAAAATAAGCATTTATTTCGAATTATAAATATTTGGAGTGTTAAAATGTTGGTTGTGGGGGTAATTTTTCCCAAGATTCCTACGATTTTTCCCAACGATGGGAAAAATGAGTTTTTTTTATTAGGAAAAGGGGAATGATTTTCTCTTTTTCTTTACTTTTGACTCTCGTTTCCTTCTTCTTCTAACTTTTTCCCAAGAAATGCCCGATTTTTCCCAAATACGTGGGTTTTTCGGGGGAGTTGTGGGAAAGGGATTGTTTTGCCTTTGTTTTCGCAGTACTTTTGCAGCGTCGAAGAAACAAGACAACGC
>JAIJLI010000371.1 GCA_022722495.1 Dialister sp.
CGGCGCCGCTCTCTGCGAAGCAGTAGAGGAGTGGCCAGTCGAACCAGTGTACGTGGCGGCCTAAAGATTACATGAGCTTGCTGGGTGTACATAAGATTACTGGGTGTACATAAGAGACCTGAGTACACACGGCGAAGCCGAAGCACCCAGCGAGCTCTGCTCGCTTCAATAACCGCCTTTGGCGGTCGGCGATAAAAAAAATTAGAAAAAAAGTTCTTTGACATACTTCCATACCGATTATTTTTAGTATCTTTGCAGCGGTATTCATAATAATACCAGGTTGTGACCCTAGGTGCTGGTTTCCGTCTCTGCCTTCGTGGTGGTACTGTTAACAATGGTGGTCAATGCGGTCTTTCGACGCTCAACGATAACGATGATGTCTCGAATGCCAACGTGAACTACGGCGCCGCTCTCAACTTTAACATATCTCAATACGGGGTGTTTGCTCTCCGTTCGAGACAACAGGGTCAGACCTCGCCCCATGGCGAAACATACACATAGTTCATCTAGCTGGTAGATGATGACAATAGGGTCATCCGGTCGAAGGTTATAGGATAAAAAATAGCAGACAACAGACATTACACAGTTTCACACAATTACACAGACATTACACCGCTTATGAAAAGATTTGGTAACATTTCTCCACAAGTCGAGACAAATGACAACTTTCGTCGGGCTTTCTATAATTATGCCCGACAAAAGATGTCTCGCAGGGGTGTGCAAAAATTTGATGCCAATCTAGATCATAACATAGAGCGTATGCTTGAAGCATACGCAGCCCAGACTTGGCATACATCAGGGTATGTATCTAAGGATATAAAATACCCGAAGCATCGCCAGGTTAACAAGTTGCCAGTCATAGATCATGTCATGCAACACGCAGCCCTCAATCCTGTAGAGGATGATATACGTAACACCATCTACTACCATTGCCCTGCAGGCTCTAAGGGCAAGGGCACTCATTATTTCTACAATCTTATTAAGAGAGATATATTCAACTCTCCACAGCAAGATACATTTTATTGCCTTCCTATTGATATTCACCACTATTTTCAGTGTATAGATCACAACTTGCTCAAGAGTGAATATCGCCGCAAGATTAAAGACAGAAAACTCCTCTCCTTTATAGATGAGGTAGTTGACTCGTTCAACCCAGGAATCGTACTTGGAGTAAAACTAGCCCAGCTACTTGGTCAGCTCTTTCTCGCCCGGTTCGACTATCTGGCACTCAGATGCTTCGATATCATCGACGACCCTGAAAAATTCCACTATTGGCAAGCTCGCTATGTGAGCGACATGCTTGTTACCTGTCGCACTCAGCAACAGACTCAACTACTATGTGAGGGGGTCAGCTTTCTTAATGAGCGTTTCGAAAAGTTCTGCCGTCATGGGCTCCATCATTATTATCGTTTCATGGACAACATCTATATTCTCCATGAAGACAAAGTTTTCCTGCGTCTGATGGCGGAGTTAGCTGTCATGCACCTAGCTCGTGATTGGCATCTCTCAATAAACAAGTCGTGGGGAATCCATCGAACTTGCGATGGTATAGATTTTTGTGGACAGGTCATCTATGCCGACCATGCGCTCTTGCGAAAACGGTTTAAACATGATCTCTGCAAGCAGGTGGCTAATCTTCGCAAACATGGATTTACACAGAGACAAATAGAACTCAAGGCAGCTTCACGCCTTGGGTTAGGAATTCACGCCAATTCAAAAAACTTATATAAAAAAATCGGTATGGAAAGATTCGGAAAACTCGTTAAGGCTCGCAAATCTCGTGTGCCTTTCGAGGGAATGGAAAAATCACAGCAGCAATCCATCGAGGACATTATCTGCCGTGAGGGACAGGATGAGAACAAATTCCTCATCCAAGTGATTGATTACAAGGTTGACGACTCTGTCATAGAAAAAGAGGTCGTACAGGTAGAAGAGACCGCTGCCGATGGCAGCACTCATTTGGTCAGCAAAGAGATGCCTAAGAAACGTCTCTCACTGCGCTATCGTATCATCGACCATTTTGAAGGAGAGAGCGAGGTCTGGCAAACTGTAGAGCACTATCTATATACAGGTTCCAAGATTCTCATAGATCAAGCCCTAAATGACTTCTGTCGTGATGAACTTCCATTCTCCACCGTGGTCGCAGAACTTCACAACAAGTTTAAAAAGAAGTTCTATAAATTCACTTAACGATGAAAAAGGTATATTTATCTCGCAAGAATTTCGTCAAATTTGACGATGAACATTTCCTGCTCTACATTGGTGAGCAAAAAGTAGAAAACTATCATCCAGAGACTTCTGGTACTTCAGATACAGAAGCTGAAGCTTCCGAATCCGAGGGTATAACCGCCTTCAGTTACGATGGCGATGAAGCAGATGGATCGACCAAGATTCAGGCTAAGTCTGCTACTTACGATGATTTCACTGCAGGTTTGGTACGCACCAGATACAGCCAGAATCAGGTAGAGGCAATCTTAGCCAATCGAGGAGATGGAGATGAAAGCCACGAAGCAGAGTTCGAAGCTTATCAGGCTTGGAGAATACAAGCCAAGCAGATAGCCCAAGAAGTTCTTGCAAGAGAACTCTAAACGTATCATAATACGAGATCGGGCTGAGGTAGCAGGCTTCTTTGATGTTTTTACATCATATGCTAGTGTTTATTTGTTGGTTTTCTAATATAATAGCGTTAGAATAGGAAAAGAAATCCGTTCTAACGCTATTTGAGTACGGTTCAGGAGGGCATCTATAACGAAGACATTTCGTTTTGCGTTTCGGAACATTTCGTTTTGTGAAACGGTAACATTTCGTTTTGCGGATTATA
>JAIJLI010000372.1 GCA_022722495.1 Dialister sp.
TGCTTTTAGCCTTTAAGCCACTATTGCACAACCCCTTTCTTTGAAAAGAACGTAAAATCAATAGTATTATTGCGATGATTGCATTTTTAGTAATCGCTTAACTCGTTGTATGGAACTTACCCTTTACCACTCAACTTCGCCACATCCCGAATGGAATATCTTCTGCGGAGCAAATCTATTAGCTGCCCATACATCGGTTGTCCGCTAAAACATGTACCCTTGAATTAATAGTAACAAGAAACAAGGTAACTAAAAGAGCTAAATTCCAAGCAGGTGCATTATGGTTATGGCTCTAATTGATTATCTATGATGTTAAACGTGTCTGTTGATTCTACCCCTCTATTTACTATATTATATTCCATAGGGAATATGATTTCTTCGGCTGTAACAATAATAGGTCGTGGAGTACTATAATCGAACCAATAAAACTTTCCTGTTTCTAAATTTTCCAATTTTTGCGCATAGCACCACGGACCAATTTCTTTTATTGTCAATTTATAATGCCCTGTTAAGTCTATCAAATCAGGATGACAGCCAAAAGAATCAACAGGCAGATTTCTTAGTGTGTCTTGAACATTCATGTCCAAATCTTCGAGACGCATCTTAGTGGTAGTTGTACGGTTTTCAAAGGTACAATTACCAAGAACTATCATTATTGTTAAAAGTACAAAAGCTAATTTAATCTGTTTCATTTGTTTATTCTCATGCTACAATTCTTATTATTTATTCCATAGTTACCTTATCCTTTTTCAAAGCTAATCTTTCACTTAAGATTTCCATGACATACTTGGCGAGAAGTTGACTATTGCCTTTTACATCAAATGCCATAAGGCTCTGTTCATGACAAGGAGTCATTCCTCTACCATCATCAGCTTGTTGCCAAAGTTCTAAATGAATTATGCCTGTTTGAACATTCAACTTTACTATGCAAGCCACGGATTGTTGATAGTAACTTTTCAACGAACGTTCTTTAATAAACTTCAGATAAGCGGATGTGGAATTTATTGAAGTTCGTATGACCATACTACTTTTACCCAAACAGAAAAATATCGCATTGGCCAATTCTTCCTCGGATGCTGTAGCAGGAAGAAAAATAATTGGTTTATCTTCTACTTGGCATCCCTCAAAAATCCGATAGAGAGTTATCACCTTGAAACCTTTTGATGAAAAGGAAATACAACAAGACTTTTTTCTATGGGAATAGAGAAGTTTGCAAAGCCAAAATTTTATTCTTTTACACATAAACATAGTGAATTCATATTTCTCCTTCCGAAGTTTATTTATAACAAAGTTGAAATTTGCAACATATACTATTTGAAATCATTTTCACAAGGCGCATTATAATTACATGTTAATCGCCATCCATCTTCCAATAAAGATAACACCTCTTGAGATACAAAGATGTTATTTTTCTTAGTAAAACATTTATTCATAGCTCTCAATATTTCTTTATAGATTTGCATGGCTTCAATTGAGCTATCAGTAAAGACTGCAACACGACCTGCGATTAAAACATTTTCTGCATTGTCGTATATTCCTCCAGTACTTAACTCAACACCTGTAGGATTAGATGCAAGATCTACGATGTAATGAAAAGAGCCATTTCTTTGTTTCACAATTCTATACTTCACCTCATTATTTAAGGGGAGCACCATGTATCTATTATCCAAAGAAATCCAATTGGCATAGCCAGTATTACCAAGTTTAGAAAAATTTGATATGGTGTTTTCTCTTCTTATCGTCTCCTGTTTAAATGCTCCAAGTAGGGTATATTTTATAGGAATTTTTCTTTCAACAACAGTCATCATCTTGACTATATCAGCTTTTGTTAGAAAGAATATTTGCTGCTTGCTTTTATAATTAAGGCTCATATTGCCCATTTTGTTCTCAGCCTTTTTCTTCCATCTGTACGCCAAAGCGAAAACAATAACAACGGCAAGTATTACGATAAACAATGTCTGTTGCATAATCATTCTTTTCTGTATGTCTATTATAAAAATCTGCGTAAAAACATAATTAAGAATATCACAAAAAGAATAAAGCCACATCCCCATGCCCGATTTGACATTTCATTATCAAAATTAGATAATTCTGTTGCTTTTTTCGATTTACTACCTTCATAAAGGGTTCGGTAAGAAATCTTGCGATGCCTTACAAAGCGTAGCCATAGATAGCGTAAGCCTGTACCGATACGAAGAATAATAATATTCTCCAAATAATATCTGAAAAGTTCTTCCATACTCAATAGAGAGCTCTGATTTTTTCTTATTCCCTGTTGATCCTTTCCACCAATTCGTCTGGTGTAAGTATCTCCATCTTGGAGAAACCAAACCACTTTTTGCCTAAGTCCTTAATGGATGCACCTATGTGATATACACAGTTCGCTGCTCTGCTTTTTCCTATTTTATCTGTCATATTTATATCCATTTTCAAAATCACAAATTGTGACCTTAAACGTATTGTTGTTATATTGCGTACAAAGGTAGTGCTTTTAGCCTTTAAGCCACTATTGCACAACCCCTTTCTTTGAAAAGAACGTAAAAATAATAGTATTATTGCGATGATTGTACTTCGATTAACATAAAGCACTAAAGCAGCCAAAGGAGAACAAGAGCAAGGAAGCCGTGGAGACCAACAAGGACATCAAGCAGTTGTTGCTTTTCATCCAAAAGGCTTTCTATGTGCTTGTGGAAAAGAGTACGGACTTACCTATTTCTACCATTCGGGACGACACTCGTTCGCCAGCCTCATTACGCTGGAGGCAGGTGTGCTGATAAGCTTGAAGAATATACGGCAGTTTTGGGAAATAGAG